>JASHXK010000361.1 GCA_030043575.1 Terriglobales bacterium | reverse complement strand
TCGCGGCCTCCAGCCAGACGGGGTTGAACCTGGAAGACATTCCACAGCTGGTCTTGCCTCCTGAAGCGGGCAGCATCCTGCGCGCGAAATCCGGCTATTACTTTGGCAGCTACGCGGTGCAGCAGTACTTTCGCCAGGAAAAGAGCAGGCCCGGCACGGGCTGGGGAGTTTTCGCGCAGCTGTCGATTTCAGACTCCAATCCGAGTCCGCTGGCCGGAAATGTTCTTGTCGGACTCGGCAGCACAGGGCTGTTCCGCAAGCGCCCTCTGGACCGCGCGGGCATCGGCTTCTTTCACTACTTCTTCAGCGATGCGCTCAAGCGCGGCTTGCAGGAAACGATCCATTACCCATTAGGCGATGAGCAAGGGATGGAGGCGTTCTACAACTTCGCCGTGATGCGGTGGTTTCGAATTGCTGCGGATGTTCAGGTGATCCAGCCGGGCGATCGCAATTTCAAAACGGAGACGTATGCAGGAATTAGTGGGCAGGTGAGGTTTTAGATAGCAGCTCTTATCGATTTTGCTTCGATGCACGCGAACCAAGAAGGAGCACGGGAAATGAATGTCTCGTTCAAGTCAGCAATTGTTTTAGCAGTTTATTTCTTCCTCGTCGCGGCGTTTGCGGCAGGCGCGGTTGCCGCCGACAAAGCCGACTACGTTTTCAAGAATGGCGCGATCTACACGATCGACAGCAAGAACCCGACGGCGCAGGCCATTGCCATCACCGGCAAATACATAACCTACGTCGGAACCGACGAAGGCGTGCAGCCGTTCATCGGCGACAAGACGCAGGTCATCGACCTGAAGGGTCAGATGCTGCTGCCGGGATTTGTGGAATCGCACATCCACCCCACCACCGCGCTGTTGGCGAATGGCGCCGATCTGCAGTACAGCTCGGTCGAGCAAGTGGTGGCGTCGGCGAAGAAATGGGCTGACGCGCATCCGGACGCGAAGCTGATTACCGGCTTCGGCTGGCGTTACATGCTGTTCCCAACCACAGGACCAACCAGGGAGCCGCTGGACAAGGTGTTCCCCGACCGCCCGGTCTTCCTCTTTGCCATCGACGGGCACAGCGCGTGGGTGAACAGCAAGGCGCTGGCGCTGGCGGGCGTGAATGCCAGGACTCCCGATCCGGCGCCCGGCTTCAGTTGGTTCCAGCGCGATCCCAAGACAGGCGAGCCGACGGGCTGGCTGGTCGAGGTGCCGGCCGGGCAGGCTGTGCTTTCCAAGCTGCAAACTGTGGATGAGAACGCAGTCATCTCGGCAATGACGCAGCGGCTGCCCGAGTTTTCGGCTGCCGGCATCACGGCCGTCTTTGATGCCGGTATTCCTCTGATGCCGACTCCGCTGGGTATGCAGGCCTATCAGGACTTGGAAAAGGAAAACAAGCTGCCAATCAGAGTGGTCGCCAGCTACTACTGGAACAATCCTGCAATCGAAGATCCGGCCGGCATCGCGCTTGATCTACGCAGCAAATATCACTCCGAGCTGGTTCAGTTCAGGGCCCTGAAGATCAACGTCGACGGCGGCGAGTCGCAGCACACCGCGGTCATGCTGAAGCCTTATGCCGACCGGCCCGGATTCCATGGCGATTTCCTGCTCGATCCCAAACTCGTGAACGCGGCGGTTTTGAAAGCGCAGGCCAACGGGCTGGACACGCACTGTCACTGTTACGGTGACGGTGGAACGCGCGCGTATCTCGACGCGGTCGAGGCGGCGCGCAAGGCTTATCCCAACAGCCCGTCGCGTCACACGGCGGCGCACGCTTTGTTTCTGACGGATGAAGAAGTGGCGCGTTTTCCGAAGCTGAATGTCACCATGCAGACCTCGGCGCAATGGCTTGATCCCAATCCAACCATACCGATGATGGTTGAAATCCTGGGCAAGGACGTTGTCTTTACCGAGTATGGCCGGATGAATTCCGTGCTCAAAGCCGGAGGCCGCGTGGCGCTGGGGACCGACTGGCCGGCCTCGGGTTACGTTTCCAGTTATCGCCCCTTGGAAGCGATCCAAGTCGCGATCACGCGGGCCATTCTGCCGCAATATGGAAACCAGCAGATGATGCCGGTAATGCCGCCGGAGGACGAACGTATCACCCTCGATCAGGCGCTCAAGGCCTACACGCTCGACTCAGCCTATGTATTGGATCTGGAGAAGCAGATTGGATCTCTCGAAGTTGGAAAACTGGCTGACATCGTCGTGCTGGAGAAAGATCTCTACAAAATTCCTCCCAGCGATATCAGCACAACCAAGGTGCAGCTCACGATGATGAATGGCAAGGTGACCTACCGCGCAGAGTAGGCCGCGTGGCGGAGCGCTGTTCTCGTATTTGGAGAAACAAATATGAAGTGGAAGACGTGTGCGGCAACTCTAGTGCTCTTAATCGGCGCGACTTGCCTTCGGGTCAATGCGCAACAAATGACGCATCCGGGGCAAGTCGCGAGCGCAGCGGGCGATTCGTGGCTGAAAGATCCGATCTCCAACTGTGCAGTCTGGGGTGCCGATCTGAAGGGCAACAACGTCATCAGCTGGTCTGGGGAGTGCCGCGACGGCAAGGCTAACGGCACCGGCGTGTTGAGTTGGATCAGCGACGGCAAACTGGCCGGGCGGTACTCGGGGCCCATGGTGGACGGGAAGGCGCAGGGCCTCGGTACCATCGATTTCTGGCTGGACAACCAGTATGTCCGCTACTCGGGCAGCTTCGTCAACAGCAAGCTGGATGGCTGGGGAAGCGTGCGCTGGGCTGATGGGAGTTATCTGGAAGGTGAATTCAAAGACGACGCTCCGAGCGGCTTTGTGCAGTACACGGCCGCAAACGGCGCGACCTACACCGGCGAGGTCAAGAACGAAGCCGCCGATGGTCAAGGTCACCAGATTCTTCCCGACCAAGAGGAGTATTACGGCCAGTTCCGCCAGGGCAAGCGCGAGGGCGAAGGCGTTCTGCTTCTGCCGAACGGCGACATCTACGCCGGCAGCTTCCACAATGACCAACCCAGCGGAACAGGAAAGCTGCAATTAGCCAGTGGCGTTGTCTACGAAGGGCCCTTTGCGAACGGTCTGCCCGAGGGCGAGGGAAAAGTTCTCACTCCCGAAGGCGATACCGGGCACGGTCAGTTCGTGAAGGGGTATCCGGAAGGCAAGCTCGCCTTCACGCGCAAGAATGGCTCGACATTTGACCAGTATTGGAGCAACGGAAAGCAGGTCGACAAATGAGGAAGATACCTCTCGCGCTGTTGATCGTGTTATGTGCTTTGAACCTGCCGCTCCAGGCACAGATCTTCGAACAGGGATTCGGCGGAGCGTTGGCTGGCGCGATGCTTGGCTCACTGGTCGGCGGCAGGTCGGGTGCGGCCTGGGGCGCTGCCATCGGCGGCGGCGTGGGTATGATTGAAGGCGCCAATCAGCGCGAGCGGCAGAAGGAGGCTGAGGCGGCGTATCGGCGGCAACAGCAGGAACGGGCTGCCTGGCAGCGGGACGATCAGCGCCGGAGACAACGGGAGATGGAGCTGCTTGCTGCACGGCAGGAGTGCTGCGCGCCGGTGCCGGCTATGGCTGTTGCCACCAGTACTGCGGCGTCTTCGCCCGATGCGTTGATCGTGCTCGAGACCAAGAAGTCGCTGATCCGGATGGGATACAACCCGGGTCCCGTCGACAATCAGCTGAATTCCCAGACCGTCGAAGCTATCAGAGCGTACGAAGTGAAATACAGTCTGCTGGTGACGGGCAGGCCTTCGCAGGAGCTGCTCAAGCATATGTTGCAACATGGAGGCTAGACGACGATTGCGCGCCGGACCTCGGGACTCACGACACTTGCGGGATATTATGCGCAGCGTCGGGTTGACCGGTATTTCGTGTTAACCATCTAATTAACCCCCCCCCCAATTACCATATAGTTATCTGCGGGAATGCTGAACCCAAATTCCGGGTTAAACATCTAAATTTGTAGCGGTTACGTGTGAGATGCCGCCAAGTGCGCGGGCATCAGGGCAAAAGCCCGAAGGCGTAATCAGGCGAAACGTTCGCAGATGAAAGAAAAGGCTAGGTGGCGGGCCTGGTCTATGATAAAATCTGAAAGTTTCTGCATATGCCGATACGGCCCGTATCGCTCCCGCCGCAGTGTGCACACTAACCCGCGCCTCCCAGGTGGCGCCAC
>JASHXK010000360.1 GCA_030043575.1 Terriglobales bacterium | reverse complement strand
TGCCGATACCGCATCCGGGGCACCAGATGTGCGGAATGCGGTCCATGCGGAGAAACTGCTCAACCGGATTCTGAGGGATTACCACCGATGCTTCAGCCACGCGTCACCTCCAGTATCGCGTTGAGTATGTCTTCGGGCTTGTGGACGCTGCCGCCGGCGTGCGGCACCAGCTTCACTTTTGCCTTTCCTGCCGCAGCTCGCTCCACTTCACGAACCATCTGGCCGAGATTCAGCTCGGGCACAACCAGCGCTTTGACGTTTTCCGCGATCGCTGCGATCTGCTTTTCGGGGAAGGGCCACGCAGTGATGAGGCGGAACTTGCCAACCTTAACTCCCTTGGCGCGCGCCATGTCGATGGCGCGTTGCGCCACGCGCGAGGTGATTCCGTAGGAGACGACCACGACGTCGGCGCCCTCGATCTGGTCCTGTTCGAAGAGGGTGATCTTGTCGGCGTTCTTGCTGATCTTCTCCAGCAGGCGCTTCACCAGCTTGTCCTGCACTGCGGGACGCATGTCGGGATAGCCACGGTCGTCGTGAGTCAGTCCGGTGACGTGCACGTTGTAGCCTTCGCCGACGTGGGGCATGTCAGGGACCAGGTCGTCGCTCGGCTTGAAGGCGAGAAACTCTTCCGGTGGAAGCTTGGTATAGCGGCGCGGTTCAATCTCGATCTGCTCGGCAGGAGGGATAACGACTTTCTCCGTCATGTGACCGACAACCTCGTCAAGCATGACGAAGACCGGGCAGCGGTACTTTTCGGCGAAGTTGAACGCGGTGATAGTGAGGTCGAAGCATTCCTGCGGCGAGTTGGGACAGAGAGCGATGATCGAGTAGTCGCCGTGCGAGCCCCAGCGCGCCTGCATCATGTCAGCTTGCGCGGGGAGCGTGGGCAAGCCGGTGGAGGGTCCGCCGCGCTGCACATCGACGAAGACGCAGGGCGTCTCGGTCATGGCGGCGTAACCGATGTGCTCCATCATCAGCGAAAATCCTGGCCCGGAGGTTACCGTAAAGGCTTTGGCTCCGCCCCACACCGCACCTTGCAGCGCGATCGAGGCAGCCAGCTCGTCTTCCATCTGAATGAAAACTCCGCCGACGGTAGGAACGCGGGATGCGAAGCGCTCGACAACTTCGGTGGACGGCGTGATGGGATATCCCGACGAGAAGCGCGCGCCGGCGGCGAGAGCGCCTTCGCAACACGCGTGGTCGCCGTCGAGGAAATGCGAGCCTGTCAAGACACCAGCAGGATCAGCGTGCATCGGCGGCCTCCTCACTTTCTGTCGCAGCCGGAGGCGGCGCAGCAGCTTCTTTCGACTCTGGTTTGGCTTGCGCTTTCTTAGCTTCCTCTGCCGTCTTGAAGCCGAAGATGGCGAAATCGGGACAGTACATGCCGCACAAGTCGCAGCCACTGCACTTCTCCGGATGAACCATGTAGGGAGTGTGATATCCCTTGGCGTTGAAGGCGGACGAGAGCGCCAGCACGTGCGTGGGACAAAACTCCACGCAGAAACCGCAGGCTTTACATCGCTCGACTACGATCTGCACTGAACCTTTGGCCATTGCTGCCCTTTCTGTTGCGGGATTACCGGACGGACCTGGCTGTAGCTAACGATTCGCCATCCCACCTTGCACCCCATCGCGTACAAACCCGGCTCGCATCGGGGAACCGCTACCCGGAATTCCGTTGCGGTCTGGAGGCTCACCCCGTACCGAACGATGGTTCGATTCTTGACCGGGGACGGGCCAAGGTGAAGTGATGCCGGTCACATGGCTATGTGAGGGGTGAACGGCAGGCGTCCGGAGAGAGCCCGCGGGAGCGCGCTATGATAATGCTTTACAGTAGTATCGCGTGGCAGTAGTATGGGCTGTGATTAAGAGTTTTCGGGATGCGCTCACGGAGCAATTCTGGACAGACGAACACAGCGGTCGCATACCCGCCGTCCTGTTGCGTGTCGCATTCAAGAAACTCCAAATGCTAAACGCCGCAAGCACATTGAACGATTTGCGGTTGCCACCGGGCAACCGCCTGGAGCGACTCAAGGGCGACAGGGAAGGACGGCACAGTATCCGGATTAACGACCAATACCGGCTTTGCTTTGTTTGGTGCGACGGCAACGCGTACGAGGCAGAGATCACGGATTATCCCTGAGGCATCGGAATGGCTCAAAGAAAGCTCAAGACACTCGCCGCCCACCCAGGGGAGATCCTGCGGACAGAATTCCTCGAACCGATGCAGATCTCCGCTTACCAATTGGCCAAGGCGCTGCACTTCCCGGGGATTTATGAGGTTGTGCGGGAACAGCGGGCCATTAGCGCCGACGTTGCGCTGCGGCTGGGAAAATACTTCGGAATGACACCGCAGTTCTGGATGAATCTGCAGGCCGACTACGATCTGCGCCGGGCCGCGGCTACCGCGCCGTTGAGCAAGATCAAGCCGCGCGATGCAGCGTAACCACGGTGACTTCCGACCACTCGTGTGCCAGGCAAATCGCGCCGGGATGTGGAGTTATTGATGGCCGTCACAACTACGCCGATGGACAAGCTGGGGCGCCGCATGGCGCTGGTAGAAGAACATGTTCGCCTGGAGAATGCACACGATCTCGATGGGGTTATTGCGACCTTTGGTGACGCCGCGCGTTACGACGATGAGCCGTGGGGAGCGCGCTACGAAGGCCGCGATCAGGTGCGGCAGTTTTATGCGCAGCTTATGGCGGCATTGCCGGATTTGAGTATCGAGATCGTGCGGCGGCATGTAGCGGCAGAGACGATCGTGCTGGAAGTGATCATTCGAGGGACGCAGATGGGAGCGTGGCGCGGACTTCCTGGAACAGGCCGGCGCCTCGAGATCCCACTTTGTGGGATATATACCTTTAGTTCCGACGACCGGCTGGCGGGCGAACGAATCTACTACGACCGAGCCATGGTGTTGCGGCAACTGGGAGTCTTCCATGAGCCGCAGACCGCGCTGGGAGACATCAGCATTCTGTTGATGCATCCGTGGACCATCCTGAAAGCGCTGGGCAGAAAGCTGCGCCGACGATAGAATTGCTCACCTTGATAAGCTTGTGGCGCACCTGAGCTGGATAGTATCTTCACTTGGGTGCAGAAGATCCAGCTGGAACAGGCAACCCAGCTTTTGTGCCGTCGGCTGAAGCCGACTCAGGTGACGAGGTAAGGGCTGGACGCTGGCCTGAAGGCCAGCTCTACCCGGAACAATCCCACGGATCGAGGAGCGGAATCATGAAAAGGCAGGTATTGGCGGTTGGTGTCTTGTGGCTTTGGTTTGCCGGGTTCGCTTTTGCGCAGAAGACGCATATTAATTTCGACAAGAGCGCAAATTTTGCCAGTTACAAAACGTATGCGTGGGAGAAGAGTCCGAATCCCGCGCAAGGCGAGTGGAATCAGCGCATCATCGACGACATCGACAAGCAGCTGCAGACCAGAGGGCTGACGAAAGTCGACTCCAATCCGGACATGTGGGTGGTCTACAGCAACAGCATTCGCGATGAGAAACAAGTCATAGGCGTGGGCTACGGGCTGGGACCAACCTGGGGTTGGGATAACGGAGTAGGCAGCCCTGTGGTCCAGAACACCTACATCAACAAGGTAGGGACGCTGGTGGTGGAACTGGCGGACACCAAAACCAAGCAGCTGCTGTGGCGCGGCTCGGTGAGCGATACCATCTCCGATAAGACGAATAAGAACGTCAGTACTCTCGATAAAGC
>JASHXK010000359.1 GCA_030043575.1 Terriglobales bacterium | reverse complement strand
TCGGCATCAGCCGGTAAGTACGTAAAACGGATTCTACCGCCGGCCCGCAGAGTGCAGCAGAAGTCGAAAAAGCAGATCCCTCGTCGGACTGAAGTCCTCCTCGTGATGACAAAACTGTGGCTCGCGGACGCTGGCCTAAAGGCCAGCTCTACCGAAGCAGCTACTCCGTCCAGCGCTTGAAGACCAGGCAGCCGTTGGTGCCGCCGAAGCCGAAGGAGTTGGTGATAGCGTAGTCCATGGTCGTCTTGCGCGCGGTGTGCGCGACGAAGTCGAGATCGCAGCCCTCATCGGGGTTATCGAGATTGATGGTGGGCGGGACAATCTGATCGCGCAGAGCCAGCACGGTGATCGCGGCTTCCAGGCCGCCGGCTCCGCCCAGCAGGTGGCCGGTCATCGACTTGGTAGAGCTGACCAGCATCTTGTAGGCGTGCGGACCGAAGGCGCGCTTGATGGCGCTGGCTTCGAGCTCGTCGCCGAGTGGGGTCGACGTCCCGTGGGCGTTGACGTAGCCGACCTGCTCGGGCGTGATCTTCGCATCACGGATGGCATTGCGCATGACGCGGTAGCCGCCTTCGCCTTCAGGCGCAGGCTGCGTGATGTGATTGGCGTCGGCGCTCATGCCGTAGCCGACAACTTCGGCGATGATCTTCGCGCCGCGCTTCCTGGCGAACTCCAGCTCTTCCAGAATCAAAATTCCCGCGCCTTCGCCGATGACGAAGCCGTCGCGATCTTTGTCCCAGGGACGGCTGGCGCGGTGTGGCTCATCGTTGCGCGTGGAAAGCGCGCGCATGGCGCCGAATCCGCCGACGCCCATCGGAGTGATGGCAGCTTCCGAACCGCCGGCAATCATGACGTCGGCGTCGCCGTACTTGATGACACGCGCGGCGTCGCCAATGGAATGGGCGCTGGTAGTGCAGGCGGTGCAAGTGGCTTCGTTGGGACCTTTGGCGTGATGGCGAATGCTGACCTGGCCGGCGGCGAGATTGACGATGGCCGACGGAATGAAGAAAGGTGAGATCTTGCGCGGACCGCCGTTCAGCAAGTTGGAGTGCTCACGCTCGATAATGTCGAATCCGCCGATGCCGGAGCCGATGTTGACGCCGGTGCGTTCGGCGAGCTCTTCGTTCTCGACTTTGTAGTTGGCCATGCGCAGCGCTTCGTCGCTGGCGGCAATGGCCAGATGAATAAAGCGCGCCATCTTGCGCGCTTCTTTTTTTTCGATGAAGTTAAGCGGGTCGAAGTTCTTGACGTCGGCGGCGATCTGGCAGGCAAAGGCGGAGACATCGAAGCTGGTAATGCGCTCCACGCCGCTTTTTCCAGCGAGCAAAGCTTGCCAGGCTTCCTCGGCATGGTTGCCGACGGCGCAGATGAGGCCGATGCCAGTGACTACGACGCGACGCTCCAAACTACTTCGATCCTTTCGCGTGCGAGTTGATGTAGTCGATGGCGTCTTTGACCGTGCGGATCTTTTCCGCATCCTCGTCGGGAATTTCGATCTCAAAGGCCTCTTCGAAAGCCATGACCAGCTCGACCGTATCGAGCGAGTCGGCGCCCAGGTCATCTACAAAGGAGGCGTTGGGTGTGACCTCGGCTTCGTCCACGCCCAGTTGCTCGACAATGATTTGTTTTACGCGTTCATCGACCGATGCCATTTTCGCTATTCGCCTTTCGCTATTCGCTCCTCGCCAACCATGTGGCGTGACGCGGTGCCTTGCCCGCGTTGCGCGCTGGCGCAATTCTGCATCTGGTACGGTTATTACCAGCAGCCCGTGGCTGGCGGCTACTTCTTGGCCTTGGCGTGCTGATCGATATAGGTGATCGCGTCCTGAACAGTACGAATCTTTTCCGCGTCCTCATCAGGGATTTCGATTTCAAAAGCTTCTTCGAAAGCCATGACCAGTTCGACGGTGTCCAGCGAATCGGCACCGAGGTCGTCCACAAACGAAGCGTTGGGCGTCACTTCAGCTTCGTCCACGCCCAGTTGTTCCACGATGATCTGCTTTACCCGTTCTTCAGAAGCCATCGAATCTTTCTCCTGTCCGCGCCGCGGCGGAACACAGCGGTCTTCCCCTGCCGCTCGCCGATGATCGGCAGGGGTGGAAACTGGTAAGTTTAATTGGCAGGCAAGAGGCCTGTAAAGCTTGCCAAAACAGCCTCCAACATCAGATGCAGACAGAAAGGCTGGAGAGCGTCCGGCGATTTGAATCCAAAGTCATCCTAAACGGGGAGCTTTGCAATGGTCAACGCGGAAGAGGCCGCCATTCGCTATTCACCCTTCGCTTTTCGCTTGTGGCCCTTTGCCCTTCTCCTTTACGTCCGGCTCCACGCCTCGTTTTCCAAACGCCTGTCCCCGCTTTCAGTTTCGGTAAATTCTGGCCAGGTCCTTCAACTCCCGTCTTAGCGAAGAGCGAACAGCGGCCTTGTGCTACAACCTTCTCATGCGAGCGGTGGTGCAACGCGTGAGCCGGGCGTCGGTGAAGGTGGGCGACGAGATCACGGGCGAGATCGAGAAAGGTCTGCTGGTGCTGCTGGGAGTGGCGCACGAAGACACGGAGGCGGATGCGGATTATCTGGCGGAGAAGATTGCCGGGCTGCGAGTCTTTGAGGATGACGCAGGGAAGATGAATTTGAGTGTGATCGATGTCGAAGGGTCGGTGCTGGCGGTGTCGCAGTTCACGCTGTTTGGCGACGTGCGGCGGGGGAAGCGGCCGTCGTTTGACGAGGCGGCGCGGCCGGAGCTGGCGCGGCGGCTATATGAGCATTTCGTCGAGCGGGTGCGAAAATTGGGATTGCGTTGCGAGACGGGAAGGTTTCAGCAAATGATGGAGGTCGAGCTGGTCAACAGCGGGCCGGTGACGATACTGATGGATTCGAAGAAGGGATTCTGAGCCGCAGAGTAACCGCAGATCCTTCGACTGCGCGTCCGCACGGCACGCAAAGAAGCGCGCCGTAAACGCAAGCGGACGCTCCGCTTAGGATGACAAGATCATGGGCCATCGGCTATCGACTGAGGTAATCACTTCGACCTACTTCGAGTCGTCGCTGCTGGGGGCATTGTAGGTGGTTGGTTTGCCAGGTTTGTTCTTGCTGACGGGAGTGGTCTCGGCGGGCGGGGTACACTTCTGGGCCACGACCTCGACATCCGTGGCCTGGAAGCGATGGGTTTCCGGCTTCCGTTCCGGCTGCTGCGTGTTTCCTTTTGGCTGAGACGGTGCGACTGGCATCTGATTCGGCGGCAACGGCTGCCATTGGCCGATTAACTTCACCTTGCTGCCGGAATCGCTCTTCAGATCGTCGGGCCCGACGACCTGCACACCCAGGCGGTGCGTCATGTTGCGGACCATGAACTTGCCATCCTTATCAGGACCGACCAGACAGCCGATGAGAGTAGCGCCCTTGGCGCCCGCGGGCGGGGTGATCTGATCGCCGCTGGCGGCGCTGTTGTCCTTGGTCGCGCTGCTGGAGTTGTCCTGCTGCTGACTTTGCCGATCGGGAGGATCGACGGACAGTGGACGCTCGGGTGCAATCGCCGGATCCTGCGCGGAGC
>JASHXK010000358.1 GCA_030043575.1 Terriglobales bacterium | reverse complement strand
TACCCTCCTGGTCATAGAAAGCTGAAGGGCGAGGAGAACTCCTATCGAATTCGCGTCGGAGACTATCGCGTTGTATACGACGTCTTTGAAAATACAGTGGTGGTCCTGGTGCTGCGAATCGGCCATCGTAAGGATGTTTATCGCTAGCGTTTCTGGGTCACGACGATAGGCCTTTCGCTGCCCCTGGTTTCATACCGCTGTTTGGGATGCTTTGGCTGCGCCGATTGGCCGTCCTTCGTCGCGATCCTTGACACTTAGGTCCTTCCTGCCCAGCACCCAAACCAGGTTCAGCAGCAGCATGGGCTCAACCGGCTTGCGATAGCGGCCTTCGGTTATGACAACATTCTGCAGGCCCAGAGCGAGCGTAAACAGCATAGTGGCGACTGGAATTAAATCGAATCGGCGATGCGCGAATTCCCGCGCATTCAGGACGAAAACAATCAGGATCAGCGGCGCCCACATCCAGCGGCAACAATACTCAAGATAACTATCCCACTGCCAGAAGCCGGATTCCGGCCACGACGGCGCAAACAGGAACAGGATGATGTTCTCGCGCCATTCCGCTAACCATTCGTCGGTATCCCGATCAAAGCTCTGGTAAGCAGCCTTCCAGTCCTGCTCGCCATTGGCCCCATTGATCGTGACCGAAGCGGTTGAATCACCAACGGCGCGGCGCATGACCCAGTGGCTTACCGGCTCCAGCGGCCGCATATAGGCGCTCGGCGAGCCGAACTCAAGATCGAGATGCCCTTCCTGTGGTTTGAAATGTAGCAGCGGATTGGAAGGCGGATAGAAATGAAAATGCATCAGCCGCACACCCGAGCGAAGCTGAATGCGGGTGAGCCAGGGATTACCGAATGGCGCTATAAAGCCGAGTTCGACCTTGCTGCGAAACCCCTGCGGAATGAGCATGATTACAGCCAACGCCGCTCCCATCCCGATCTGCCGGAGCGGAGTCGATCTCTTCCACCACACCCACAGGAAGCAGACGCCCGCCAACGGAATTAGCGTGGGCTTGGTAAGACACGCTGCTGTCCAGAAGAAGACAAACCAAAGGAAGTGTTTTGTTCCTCCCTTACGCAGATACCGCGCCGTCATCCAGAGAGCGACACCTTCCAGAAGAAGCAGCACGGTCTCCATCATGATGAAGTGGTAGATGACGATCAGCGATGGCGTCCACGCAATCAGCGCCCATAGCCACACAGCCCGTGTCTTTGCGAGGCCGAAGTCTCGTGCCGCGCGATAGTAAGTCCACGGCATCAGCACGGACAGAATCGAAGACGCCAAGGCAACCAGCAACCGGTTGCTTCCGGTCATCCTCTGTAGAACGAAGATGTAGATCTGATAAACGATCGGGTCGGCAGCCCCGGCATAGCCGCCCCTCGGGAACGTGCTTCCGTTGTTCCAGTGGCGCAGCATATCGGTCGCGAGATAGTCCATCGGGTTGTGCACAAAGCAGACGAACCCACGGAAACACGACGCCGCGATGACGAGGACGATGGCCAGCTTGTAGTAGGTGGAGTGCTTGGACGAGTCCGTCATGATCAGACTTCTGCGCTCTTCATGTGTGCAAGCTCGGCAAGGCAGGCAGCTCACATCTCTTGGCTGAAAATGATGGCGTGAGGTTACTTGATCGATGGTCCGATTGTCTACTTCAAGTGCACAGCAGCTTCCACTGGCTTTGACCCCGTCGCTCCGGTTTCGCGCGGCTTGGCGACGATGGGTCCGTATTTCGGTTTGATCGAATGACACGACGGGTCGCAGTACACGCCCTGATGAGTTTTGTCCGTTTCCGGATCGGGCATCGGTGAAGCGACCGCCGCATCGCGATCCGCTTCCAACTCGCGTTCCACGTCTTCGATCAGTTTGTGATTTCCCTCAGCTGTCAGCCAGCGCTTGTCGTTTACCAGATAATTCTCGAAGCGTGTGATGGGGTCGCGGGCCCGCCAGTATTCGAATAGCGGCGCGGGAACATATTGCGCCGCATCGTGGATGGCATGACCCTTCATGCGCATCATCTTGGCTTCGATCAGCGTTGGGCCTTCGCCGCGGCGGGCACGTTCGCAGGCTTCATGCGTCGCATCGTAAACCTGACAGGGATCGGTGCCATCGACAATAACTCCGGGGATGCCGTAAGCGATGGCACGCTCGGCCAGGTCCTTCACGCAAAATTGCATATCGGACGGCGTTGAATATCCCCAAAGATTGTTTTCGACGATGAGCACCAAACCCAGCTTCTGCACGGCAGCGAAGTTGAGGCTCTCGTACGCGACTCCGGTCGATTGCCCGCCATCGCCAATATAGGTCAGCCCGGCCACGTTCTTGCCTTGCAGTCGCGCGCCCAGGCAGACGCCTGCCATCACGCCAATCAGTTCGCCCAGCATCGAAATCGGGGCACAAACATTGCGCCGCTGCCAGTCGCCGAAGTGCGACGACGCGTCGCGACCCCAGGTCGGCGAATCCCCCTTAGCCATGTACTGGCGCATGATGTCTCGCGCCGCAAATCCGCGCACCAGCATCGCGCCCTGATTGCGAATCATCGGCCCCAGCCAGTCGTCAGGGCCGAGCGCATAGGCTGAAGCGCACGAGCAGCCTTCCTGGCCCAGTCCGAAGTACACGCCGCCAACCACCTTTCCCTGCTTGTAGAGGTTCTCCAGCGCGACTTCCATGCGGCGGTTCAGCAGCATCCAGCGATAAATTTCGATGCACCGCTCGCGCGACAGGTATTTCGACTCGCGAATCGGCGGCGGCGCAGCGCTCAGATCCCCCTCGACACGGTACTCGACGTTCGAACCTTCGCCCGACATGAAGATGCGGAATTCCGGACGCTCCAGGCGATAGTCGGGAATGTTGTAGCAGCGCAGCGAGGACACGGCTGAGTCGTCGCCATTCCTGGCGGGGCGCGCGGCCTTCGGATTGGCCGGCTTCGGCGAGCCGTCAGCTTGCTCTGAGGGGGATGGTGTTTTGGGAACCTTCGTGGCCGGCGCTAACGGAACTTTGCCCGTTTTCTTTGAGCGATTGTGATGGGCTGGGCGCTTCTTGTGAGCCATAAGTCCAAAGCCAACGATAAACGGACAGCGGATGAGAGGCAAGTTGAGCCGTTTAGCAGGCGTGAGCGAACGCAGTGAGCGGGAGCCTGCTGGCGAAATCCCGAGCCGCCTTTGCGAGGGATCTCACTCAGCCGTTTAGCAGGCGTGAGCGAGCGCAGTGAGCGGGAGCCTGCTGGCGAAATCCCGAGCCGCCTTTGCGAGGCAGCCGAAATCCCTCGCGCAGCGAGGATTTGCTTTTGCCCGCTGCAATCTTCCATCGCGCCAAGTCGATAGCACTCCGGGCCGGACGTAAAGCGCCTACCAAGCGCCTTTGGTCTTCAGCAAAGGCTTATCGACGCATTCCGGCTCGCTGGGGTGAAAAAAGCAATTAACCTGCTGCCAGTCTTCGTTGTTAGGTCCTTTTATTTTTGTCGTCCACTGGCTCTTAATTGCCTCGGTCTGCGCTTCGTTCATCTGCCAGGACAACGGTGCGTTGTTGCCCGGAAATTCGAAGGTCGCCAGTCGAATCTTCACACCTCGAGCGGACCAGAGAGCAACGAAGTTGTCGATGGCCTCCCGGTCGCGCACTAGCTGGCCGGTTGTCCGAACTTCCATCAGCGCGTCTATGGGCGCCCATGTCTGATAGAACCATCCTCTTCGCTTACCCTCGGGACCGGTAGCCTCCGAGGGAAAGGATCGAATCTGAATAAACAGAATATCCGGAGCTTCGCCCTTTGGAATGGAACTCAGGGCTTCGTCCAGGAATGCGAGCAGAGAGTTAACACCGTAATTGTCGTAGTAGCCACCATCGACAACGTGATACTTGGAATTCGTCTCTAGCTTAGGATCATTGCCGGCAGATCCCTGCTGTGACTCATCCCACGCCGCTCTCGATGCAGGACTGACGTAAGGAAATGAAGCCGCAAGTCTGACTGCTGTGACAACTGGCACGTCATAGCCGGGCAGGAAAGTTGCGACACTCTTCCTGCCGACTCCCGATAGCGTTTTCTGATTGAGATCGGTGGTGGCCAATAGCAATGGTTCTCCGGATTCCACAATTGTAGAGTTGAAGAATACTGCCGGCCGCCAGCCTTCGTTAACTCCGGATCGCCAATCATCGAGCATGGCGTCGAGATGTCCACGGGTGCGCCAGGTCTGCTCCAGCGCCCAACCCCGGTCGATTAACCGATCTGTGCTGCCTTTGAAAAATGGAAAAACCACTCGAGTCAGGTCCGGGTAGACCATCGCCCATGCAATATCGCCCAAAGCCCCGCCTTCAGCGTCGTTCACGATCTTCGCAGGGTTTGCTGTCGGGGGAAACCCGTGGTCCGCAGCGGATGCTTGGTACTGATTGACAAAGAACATCGTTCCGACCGCACCTCCGGACACCGAACTTATCGCTGCAATCGAATTGGCAAAGCTTTTATCGACTGAATCCGCCCGAACCTCGGTTTGAAGTCCGGTCAAAACCTCGGCAGTCCACGCCGCCGCCTGGATGCCGCCGCCTGCGGTTGCAATGACCGTGATGCGTCCGTGTGGATGATTTTGATCAGGGTTCAGGCGGAACGGAGCCGTAACTACCTGGTAGGGGCTGATTACCGACGGCTTATGACATTGGCGAATTTCGTAGAAATGATCGGAATTAGTGTTCAGGTTGGTGATGATTACAAAAAGCAGGCAAGGAACCAATAGCGGCATTCGAAACCGATCAAGAAAGAATGCTGCTATCGAAAAAATCCAATTCCAGACGATCAAGAGCACAATCACATATGCGATTGCCGGCACGCCATAAGGCTCGCCTAAGTGAGCATGCTTGAGGTAACCGATGAACTTGTACAGTCCATAAGAAAGAAACAACATGCTGAAACTGAGGATTTGTCCCGGATAGGGTAAGTGCGTGCGCCGATCAAAATATCCGGCTGTAACGCACGGTTTCCCCTTCTTGATCCAATCTGCAAACCTTTGCTTAGACTGGTCAGAAAAAAGCGTTGCATTATAGGCCGCGGAGATCCACTTACGCATAAACGCGAATGGCAGTGGAAACCGGTCCTGAGCCGGTACGTGGTATCGCGGAGACACATACACAGACGCTAGAAGTACGGCGAAACCCAAGATACCGGCGACGATCAAACCGCCTACGACTACGCCAAGACGCTGCAGTGCGTCGTACCCGCTTGCAGCTTGATTGTTACTGAAGACGATGCCAAGAAACATCGGCAAACCGAGGAAGCCTGCAAATAGAAGCGCGGCACGGCTGATGATGTCTTGTCGTAATCCCTGGCGAACCCCAAATCGCTCCTTCCCGTTGAGCAATACCACTCTTGTCACTACCAGAATGCTGGTGGTTAGCATCTGGGTCGCGAGAACACTCCAAAAGATATTCCAAAGATTGACAACGAAGAGGTTGCCAAGGAGTTGACGAAACTTAAAGAGGGAGACAATTGGCAGCGACACTACAGCGGCCCCAATTAGAATGGGCACTCGAAGCAGATATAGGTATTGAATTCTGCTTCGCCAAGGCAACCGTCGCCGGACCGGCTGTTGCGGATTGGGAGGGGCCTGAGCAGCCATGCTGAGCCTCCGCGACCTCTAAAACAAGCTGTTCTTGTAGACTCTGGGCGGGTTTTACAGGATTTGTCTCCGAAATGCAATGCTCAAGCCTTCAGCTTCGCAGGGGAGGGATGTTCTCTGCTGGTAGCCCGCACTGCAGAGCGTCCTAACAGTGGTTAGTTACGACGGGTGCTTTTCGCTGCCTTCTTCTTGGCGTTTGACGTCTTCTTCGCAGCTGCGGGTTCGCCGGCATCATGATGGAATTCGTCGATCTCGATCACGCTCAGCACCACGCCATCGATGCGATTGTCCAGCGTCTTATAGGGACTGAAGCGGAAGCGATAGCGCCGTGAGTCGCTCCTGTCCTGAATGTCGTACTGCTTGCGGTGGGCATCGCGGATCACGTCCAACATCACCTGCTCCAGCCAAGGCAGGTCCAGATTGAACTTCAACCGCGGAATCGGCCGGCCGACATCCGTATTCACCAACCCCAGCAGAGTACCGGCAGAAGGGGTATAGCGCCGCACCGTCAGATCTGCGCCTACCATGACCATGGGCAGATCCACGTTGTTCAGCAGGTTGTTGAGATCGTTATTGAGCTGCGACAGCAGATCATTGCGATGCTGCATTTCCTCGTTGACGGTGTACGCCCTGAACGTGGCACGTGCATCCGCGCCGCTCTTGCCATGGCCGTTGAGGTTGCGGGGTAATGGCTGCCGGCGGTTAACGAGCCACGCTTCCAGGTCGCTGGGCCGCGCCATGACGATGCCCGAATGGCTGTCAGCAGGGCGAATCACCGGAAGCCCGAGCCTTGCCTCCCAGCGTTGCACCGTTCGCACTCCTTTACCCAGGTAGGTGGCGATTTCTTTCCAGGAGGTGAGAAGTTCCAGTCTGCGTCGCGGCTGATTTTGTGACATAGGAGCCTCCGCAAACGCTGATTGGCACTACCCGCGGTCATACGCGGCTGCCGAACTGCCGAATGACGGTTAGTGAGCTTGGCTTTGTCCTCTTCAGTGTATCCCCAAATCCGCGGCACGCTGCAGCTTTCATTCGATCTGCTGTCGCTTTGCTCCTGGCAGGCTCAAATTGGCACTTCTTCGGTAATCTCGGCGGCCGCTTGCCGACATCAGCAGGCTACTGAAAAAAGTCAAAAGCAGATCCCTGGGATTCATCCAGGTCTTAGCGGAACCTTGCAATAGGAGAAAGCGAGCCTTGTCGCCGTGAGTTTCAACGATCTGTAACAAATGTGGTAGTGGCGCTATTTGACATCGAGCGTCGCTGACAAATTCCCGCCGGGTATGGCAGGATAGCCGCATGAAGTCCCGCAGGCGTAGGCTCATCTTCTCTAAGGTTGAATTCGGCGCACCTGTAGCTGCTCGTTGCTCAGTATGCCATCGGCCATTTGACGTCGAACTCGCAGACAAGGAGCCGTTGAGCGCTGCCCACCACAAGCTCGCCGAGATGTTCGATTCCCACACCTGCGACGAGAACGCGAGCCAGCCCGGCCGCGAGGATCGTCAAGCAAGCAACTGATAAACACTGGCCGCGTCGCTTGCATACGGGGCCAACCGGAAACTCCGGGTAGGTGGCGCAATTTGGCGCCTGGCAAAGGTGATACCCGTCACTGATTTCGTTAGTGCAGGCGTGCGACGATACGCCCGGAAGAAACGACAATCCGCAAACCGCCCACCAGAGGGCGGTCAGCTGCTCCTGGGTGGCTGCGGGTTTTGGTGGAGCGTACTTATGTCGGACCCTCAGAGCGAAAGCTTCCCCTCCCCCACGTTTACGCGAAAATCGGAGACAGAAAGTATTTGCATGTCCTGCTTCAACACGGTGCGGGCAGATCGTTATGCTGCACTGGAGGAAGCTGAGGACATCCACGCTGATGTCTGCCTCATGAGGGCCAGTTCCCCCGTCCGCTATGCACTGCTGTGAGGGTCGCATCGCCAGAGTCTTGAACGGCTCTGGCGTATCCCGCGTTTCTGTCCGGAGCCATGCCTCCGGCTAAATCACACCCTCGATTTCCCAAACCGTGCCGCAACCATCCGCGCTACAGCCATTACCGCTGTTGCCTCCTCCGTAACATGTGCCATACAGATTGCCGCTGGAGTCGAAGCTGACCGGCCCGTGAGCGTAGCAGCTTACCCCACCCGTGAAGTCGTAAAGATCGGTGGGCGTGCAGGTCTGATCACAGTTCGGCGGCATCTCGTAGACCCAGCCGACTCCGTTGGCGCCGCCGATCTGGCATGCTCCGAATAGGTTGCCGTTCGCACCCAGAGTCACTCCGCCGAACGGAGCGCATTGTGTATATGTATAAAAACCGAAGGCGTAGACCACGGAAAGGGTCCATCCGCCGCCTGAGGGGCTGAGCTTATACACCGTGCCGCCACCACTCGGACCGTTAGCCTCGCCCGTCCCGTACAAGTTGCCGGACTGATCCATGACCAACTGGCCTGAGGGAGACGTACCCGTACCGGGGACGAAATTTGCCAGGGTTTGTTCGGTCCACGGCGGGCCTGCAGGCGTCAACTTATAAATCACCCCCGACTCTGTGCCACCGTCCGAGTCGTTTCCATAGAGATTCCCAGCCGAGTCAAAGATCACGCCCGCCAACGGATTGCCCCCGTCGCTGCCGTCGGTGAAGTTGTACAGAATGCTCTCGGTCCAGCTACCTCCGGATTGCGGCGAAAGTTCGAACACAATTCCGTAACCGTCAGTGCCTCCCCGATAGGTCGTGCCATATATGTTGCCCGCCTGATCGAAAGTCACGTATCCGTAAGGGGGATAGGCGCCATCGTTTCCGGACCCGAACGACCACAACGTGGCTTCGCTCCAGTAGCAGGTGGCCGACTTGCAAACGCTGGCCGGAGGCCGCAATGCGAATAGCGCTCCCGCGTCGTAATTACCTCCGTAATAGGTCGTGCCATAGAGGTCGCCGTTGGGACCTATGGCTACACCCGAGTATGGGGCGTCACCATCGGCACCGCCGGTGAACTCGTACAGCGGGTCGAGAGTCCAACCCGAGCCTCTTGGCGCCAGCTTGAAGACCACGCCATGATTGCCGATTCCGCCGGTTCCGCCGCCTGACGTCGTGCCGTAGAGGATCCCCGAACTGCTCACCGTCACGCCGGAAGTTGGATTGGCTCCGTCCGATCCTCCGGTGAAAGAGTGCAGTACGCGAAACTGGGCTTGTATCGGTTGCGTGCTGAGCAGGGCCAGCGCGAAGACGACCACCAGCAACCGGGCGATTGTGCGCAGGCGCTGGTCGATTTTGCAGTGAACTTTCCCCCGGGAAGGCATTTGCTCTTGCATGGTGTTTCCTTGTCTGTGATGTTGCGGGAAATGAGGGCGCTATTTTGAAGCTCTACCCTGCCCGGCATTCCCGTCAACGGAAATCCATCTGGCGAAGAGATTTGCCATTCCCATTTTGGGAAATCTCGAACTGCGATTGACTCCGGTTTGTAATCCTGATGCCTACAACAATGACGATCAGCCAGGGACGGCGGGGTTATCGGCTCTTCAACTGCGTGGTCCAGTTCTGCACGAGAACAAGAGGCGAGCTGTCCTGGCCGCGCACGATGGCCAAAAATCGCTTGCCGTCGCTGGTGACCGAAAAGCGCGAGGCTTGTTCAGCGTCCATCAAGTTCGCCCGAAACAGCGGACGTGGCTGACTAATTTCCAGACCTGAACCGGCTTTGTTCACGCGCGATGACAGAACCTGTTCCCCAAAAACAAAGAAAAGCTCCTGCCCATCGCGGCTCCAGCGGGGTGAGTTTCCGCCGTTGGTGGACACTTGCCACTTGGCGCCAGTCCAAGGGAAGGCAGCCACGTAAATCTCGGGGTCGCCGTGCTCGTTGGACTGGTAGGCGACGAAGCGGCCGTCGGGCGAGAACTGGGCTTCCTGCTGATCGCCCGGCCCAACGATGTAAGGAAACGGCTGCTGCTTCCCGTCCAGCGGCAATACCCACAAGTCTGTACCTTGGGAACCGCCGCCAAGCGTACCGCGTGTATAGATGATCCAGCGACCGTCGGGCGACCAATCGTCGGGAATCTGATGCGTCGGACCTTCCTGGGTGCGGCCCAGGATTTGTTTTGGCTCACCGGCTCCATTGGCGGCTTTGCTGAAGATGGCGACGTCGGGCACTCCTCCGTCAGAAACCGAATAGGCCAGCTGACTGCCGTCGCGCGACCAAGCCGGGTTGGAGTGAGACTTGTCGTCGAAGGTGAAGCGGCTTTTGGAGTCGCGCGCCAGATCGTAAATCCACATGGTGGGATTCGGTTGGCCGACGGCCAACGCCAGCTGCTTATCGTCAGGGGAAAGTCTGACCTGGTAATACTCGTCGGGGTCGCCAACTTCCTCCAGCTGTTTCCCGTTGCGATCGAACCAGGCCAGCTTCAGAGCTGATACCGACAAGACGGGCTGGTAAAGCAACATGCCGTTTTGGGAGGCTGCGATGGTGCCGCGCCACACTTCGGCGTCGTTCTGCACGCCGTCGGCCAGCAAAGTGGAATCTCCTTTGGTGTGACCGGAGCTGGGATCGAACGCCTGCGCGCGCAACGCGGTGCCGTCAACATAAAGAAGATAGCCGGAAGCGAAGATGGCGTTCGAGGCGGAATGGAACAGCAGCCGATTCTCCTTGCCATCAGTGGAAGCGAAGAAGACGCCGCCGGTGTGGGGATTGTTGGCGCTCAGATGATTGCCCGCGAAGTAGAGAAAATGTTTACCGTCGGGCAGGAACCAGGGCCAGCGATAAGTGCTGTAGGTTGGCGCGTCGAGTTTGAAGACTTCGGCAGCAGTCCCGCCGGTTGCGGCTACCTGCATCAGGGTTGTGTTGTAGCTGGGGCTGAAGACGATGGTCTCCGAGCCGCCCCAACTGCCCCCGCGGCCATTTACGGCCTCGCAGAGAGTAACCGGCAGGCCTCCCGAGAGGTCGAGCCGTTTCAACTTGCCTTCGGCGAAGAATGCAATCGAGCGGCTGTCGGGCGACCAGAAAGGAAAACGGGCATCCTCTGTACCCACCAGCGGCCGAATCGACAGGTCGCCCAAACTGCGCAGATAGAGCAGGCTCTTTCCTTCAGTGATGCCGGAAAACACGATCTGCGTCCCGTCGGGTGAAATTGCTGGCGGGCCAGCGACGTTGCCGGAAAAGTTGAAGAGCAGTTTCTCGGGAGCGGTGATGCTAGTTTGCACGACAAGCTGTTGCTTCGACCCGCTAAGATGAGCGAGGCCGAAGACCGCCAGCAGGAGCAGGCATAAAGTTGCTGCCATCCACACGATCCGCTCGCGCCCGGCCAGGCGCCGCGCTGCCGGCGACGTTGCTGAAGAGTCCGCCTCCGCAATCCACTTCAGCTGAAGCTTGATGTCCTGCACCGTCTGAAAGCGGTCATCGGGATCTTTGGCGAGACAGCTTTTCACCACGCGATCCAGCGCCGGCGGCAATTGCGGCTCGATAGTCGTGATGGGAGCAGGATCGCGTTCGATGATCGCAGCCATGATGCTGGCGGGGCTCTTGCCCTCAAATGCCGGCTTGGCGGTCGCCATTTCGTACAAGACGCAGCCGAGACTGAAGATGTCGCTGCGCGCATCGGCTTCGTGTCCCTCGATCTGTTCGGGCGACATGTAGCGGAAGGTTCCGACGACCGTGCCCTGGGTGGTCAAGGGCGCGCGCGAGATCGGCGTTGCGGCGATAGTGGTGACCCC
>JASHXK010000357.1 GCA_030043575.1 Terriglobales bacterium | reverse complement strand
GCGGCGAAGAACTACCGCTACATGCGTCCGGGCATCGAGATCACGCCGTGGAAGACAAAGGAACTGGGCGTGATAGACCCTTTCGGGAACCGAATCCGGTTCAGCGAGCTTCAGACAAAGTCGAGCTAGACGCCTCAGAAACATACCTTGAGAGCAATCTACCGAACACTTCGGCGACGGAGGAAAATAAGCCCACGAATACTTCCAACGCCCGCGCCACGAGATTAACCAACTCCTCGATCTCGAAGTCCGGCTTGTCGCCTCCACCGAAAAACACAGCGTGTCCCTCCATCCCACCAGACTGCACGGGTTGTATCCACATTCCGCGCTGTTTGTACTGAATTCCGAGGCCCGCTATCAAGGGTCTCTGGCCGTGCACCCACTCATTGCGTAGCCTAATCGAGTGTTGCCATTCAGCGGACATCCAAAGCGTGCGTACGGCCCCGGCTATCGCGGCGTCAGGCATCCGTGCCCACAAGTATTTCCCGAGCCTGCTTTGCAGGCTGGCAGGTTTCGTCTCTTTGGGAAGCTGTGAACGGTCGATGGAGAGCATAGCTATAATCGCGTCGGCTAACCGTTCTGCGGCCGTATATAAACAGAGCGTGACACAGACAGAATAGAAACCCGAGGAAAACGCGGTCGCGGCTTCATTTGGCTTACCGGGGCTCTTCTCGCGATACCAGACAAGATGTGCCCTCGCTTCGTGCAGTGCATATCGCGCTTCTGTCACGGCCCACATCGCATCATTCAAAGCCACAGCTGCGGTTGGAAGCTTGCTATCAACGCGATCCGTTAACAGGCAAATCCTGCCGACGGATGTCGGTTGCCAGTCCCGCACCATCCCCTGTAGCGCGGATATGTCTGGCAAGGCTGCAGCGATCGCCCGCAGCGTGCTTTCGTCAAGTTCTCCCCGCATCGCGCGTATCCTTTGAGTTGGCACTCACCGTCCCGCAGCCTGCTCGCCCCGCAAAATCAGGCACGTCGAGACCGCCTTCGCCACGAGCCGATGATGCTCGTCGCGGATCGCGCACTCCACCAGGCCCACCGTCTTGCCGCGATTCGTCACGTGAGCTTCGGCGCGCAGTTGCGACACCCAGACCGGACGCAGAAAATTGATCTTGAGTTCGAGTGTGGTGAAAGTCTCATCGTGCTTCAGCGTGCTGACAAACGCCATGCCCATGGCGGCGTCGGCGAGATCGCACAGGATGCCTCCGTGCACGGTGCCCATGGGATTGGCGTGCTGCGGCCCGGTTTGCAGGTGGCCCACGGCGCGCCCGCTGGCGATTTCGACAATCTCGAAACCGACCAGTTTGGCGCACGGAGCGCCGAAGGTCTTGACGTTGTCGACGAGTCGGTGCGCTTTCGGTGGCGGCTCGTCCCTTGGGGTTCGTGGCATACTTGTCGACCAATTTGCCGGGAGTTTCAGCCCTTACCGGTGTGTGATTGTCTCAAAGAAACCCATCACAAGAGGAAGCGTGAATACCAACCCAATCACGCTGCTCGCGATCGCGTTCAACAGGTTTAACAACACTCCTAGGCTGGCCATCCGTGGTCGAGCATCTCGTTGCGTTCCGATCACGCCAGTCACAAAACCCGCTACTCCGAGGACATATCCAACGCACGTCAGGAGCAAAACCGACTCGGCCCACGCAGGCATCACGGTTCCGCCGGCGACGAATAAGATTGCTCCCGAGCCGCCCCAAAACAGAAGGACCGATCCAGCAGCAAAGAGAAGGCTGATCGAGCCACACTGTCGAAGAGAGGTGTTCACAACATCTCCATAGACCTGAGCGCACTACCATCCCACGGGATGCCCCTGGTTCTGCTCGTCCAGCCACTTCTTGAGCGGCGCGAAATAATCGAGAATCGCGGTGGCGTCCATCTGACGCTGCCCGGTGATGGCCTCGAGCGCGTCGGGCCACGGCTCGCTCTTGCCCATGGCCAGCATGGCGCGCAGACGCTTCCCTGCCTCGGCGCTGCCATAAATCGAGCAGCGATGCAGCGGCGTTCCGGCAGGGCAAGCGGCGGCCTGGGTCAGCGCGCGATGAAACTGGAACTGTAAGATGTCAGCGAGGAAGTACCGCATGTAAGGGACGTTGGCGGCCACGTGATATTTCGCACCCGGATCGAAATCGGCCTCGCTGCGCGCGACGGGCGGCGCCACGCCTTGATATTTCAGCCGCATGGCCCACCACGTCTGGTTGTACTTGTCGGGAGAAATCTCGCCGGAGAACACCTGCCAACGCCACTTGTCGATCATCAGGCCGAAGGGCAGAAAAGCCACCTTTTCGAGCGCCTTGCTCAGCAGCAGCCCGATGTCGCCGGAAGCGTCGGGAGCCTTGTCGAGCAACCCGAGCTTGACGAGGTACTCCGGCGTGATGGAGAGCGCGATGGTGTCGCCGATGGCCTCATGAAATCCATCGTTGGCCCCGTCGCGGAACAGTACCGGCTGATGGCTGTAAGCGAGCTGGTAGTAGTTGTGGCCGAGCTCGTGATGGACGGTGTTAAAGTCCTCGGCGGTGATGTCGATGCACATCTTCAGCCGCACGTCCTGATCGAGATCGATGTGCCAGGCGGAGGCGTGGCAGACCACGTCGCGATCCGCCGGCTTCGAGAGCATCGAGCGCTCCCAGAAGGTCTCGGGCAGCGGCGGAAATCCCAGCGAGGTGAAGAATCCTTCGCCGTAGCGCACCATCTGCTTGTAATCGGTGTGGCG
>JASHXK010000356.1 GCA_030043575.1 Terriglobales bacterium | reverse complement strand
ATGTGCGAGAGGGCCTGCGGAAAGTTACCAAGCTGACGCTTCTCCCGGGGTTCATATTCTTCCGCCAGCAGGCCGACATCGTTGCGCAACGTCAGCAGACGCTCAAATAATTGTCGAGCATCGTCGGTTCGACCGAGCATCCGCAGAGCGCTAACCATCCAGAAGCTGCACGCCAGAAAGACGCCTTCGCCGGGCGGAAGCCCGTCGTCCGTTTTCTCGGTGCGATAGCGCAGGACCAGGCCATCGACCATCAACTGCTTTTCGATGGCTTCGATGGTGCCGCGCACCCGCTGGTCTTCATAGGGCAGAAAGCCCACCTGCGGAATCAGCAACGCCGAGGCGTCGAGTTGATCCGAGCCGTAGGCTTGCGTGAACGCGCCGACGCGTGAGTTGTAGCCCTTGGCGCAGACGTCGGCGTGGATGCGGTCGCGCAGCTGGCGCCAACGCTGCACATCGATATCGACGCGAAACGTCTCCGCCCCTCTGACCGCGCGATCGAAAGCCACCCACGCCATGACTTTGGAGTACGTGAAGTGCTGCGGACCGCCGCGTACCTCCCAGATCCCCTGATCGGGCTGATCCCAGATCTTCGCCAGGTGCTCGTTCAACGCGGTGTGCAGATTGACGTCATCCTGGCTGGGAGGCATGCCGGCAAGATGCGCATGCAACATCGCATCGTTGACCTCACCGTAGCAGTCGAGCTGGAGTTGCTCGGAGGCGGCATTGCCAATACGCACCGGCTTGGAGTTTTCATATCCGTTGAGCCACGGGACCTCCCATTCCAGCAGGTGGCGCTCACCGCGAATGCCGTACATGATCTGCACCTGGTCGGGACTGCCGGCGACGGCGCGCAGCAGCCAGTCGCGCCAGGCGAAGGCTTCTTCGGTGTAGCCGGCGTTCATCAGCGCGAGTAGCGTGAAGGTGGCATCGCGCAGCCAGCAGTAACGATAGTCCCAGTTGCGCTCGCCGCCAATGCATTCCGGCAGCGATGTGGTTGGCGCGGCGACGATGCCGCCGGTGTGGCGATAAGTCAGGGCTTTCAGCGTGATGAGCGAGCGCTCGAGTTCACCGGCGTATTCTCCGTGAAGTTGGGCGCGGCTGGTCCAGTCCTGCCAGAAACTCAGGGTGTGTCGCAGCAGCTGATTGCACTCGGCTGGATGAGGAAGCTTGTCATACGAAGGGCCATAGGTGAGAGCGAAGGTCAGTGATTCGCCTTCGCCGATGGCGAAGTCGCTGACGGTCTTGAGATCCTCGCCACGCAGGGCCGCGCGGGTGCGCAGCACGACCATGTCGGGACCGGCGATCGCGCGCAGAGCGCCATCGTCCATGCGCGTAACCCAAGGAATGCTGCGGCCGTAATCGAAGCGAAGAACCAGTTCCATGTGCATGTCGACGCGGCCTTTGACGCCGCGCACGATGCGGATGACGTCAGGGTTGCGGTCGCGAAGCGGCATGAAGTCGGTCAGAACGACGGAGCCCGTGCCGGTCTCGAAGGTGGTTTCGAGAACCAGACTGTGGGCGAGGTAACGGCGCGAGGTACGGCTGGAAACGTTCGGCGTAATCGACCAATGGCCGTTGTCGTCAGTGCCCAGGAGCGCCGCGAAACAAGCGGGAGAGGCGAAGGTCGGCCAGCAAAGCCAGTCGATGGAGCCAGTGCGGCTGACCAGGGCCGCAGTTTCGCAATCGCCGATGAGGGCGTAGTCCTCGATGGGAGCAGGCATATGGTGGATGAGATGCGGGAAAAGCCGGTACGGCCACAATGGAGTTCCGAGTTTTGATTCGAATTGTCACCCGTTTTCCACGCCTTTCAACAGCAGTCACACCTTTCTCCACAGGTTTTTCGCGGACAGAGCCGGGATTGCTATAGGACAAGCTCACCGAATCCGTCACACTAATCATGATGGCGAACCCGGGGGATTTTGCGCAGAGCCTGAAAGAGCAGGCCGACATCGTCCGCATTGTGGGCGAGTACGTCAAGCTGCGCAAGAGCGGGGCGCAGAATTTTCAGGGGCTGTGCCCGTTTCATCAGGAAAAGACACCATCGTTTTCGGTTCATGTCACGCGGCAGTTCTTTCATTGCTTCGGCTGCGGAGTGTCGGGCGACGTGTTCGCGTTCGTGCAAAAGATCGAGAACATAACGTTCCCCGAAGCCGTGCGGCTGATTGCAGAGAAGCTGCATGTCCCGCTGCCGAAGATGAGCTATGCGTCGCCGGAGGAAGCGCGGGTTGCGAAGTTGCGTGGTGGGCTGATCGACATTCATGGGCGCGCTTGCGCGTTCTTCCAGGAGCAATTGCGGCGGCCCGAGGGCGCGCATGCACGGGAGTATCTGGCGTCGCGCGGGCTGACCGCGGAGCAGATTGCCGAGTTTCGCGTCGGCTTCGCGCCGGAATCGGGCTTCCTGCTGCGGGATGCGCTACGCAAGCAATTCGATGAGGAGGAGTTGCGGGAGTCGGGATTGTTTTCGTGGAAAGAAAAAAATCAGCCGTCAGCCGTCGGCTCCCAGCCGTCAGAAAAGCAGTTGTCGGTTGCCAGTGATCAGTTGTCAGAAAAAAGCTCGAGTGACTTGCTGACAACCGACAGCGGACAACCGACAACGGATTCGAGTAACCGGCAACTGACAACGGCTTACTCCCGCTTCCGCAATCGGGTGATGTTTCCCATCTGCAATGAGCAAGGGAAGGTCATCGCGTTCACCGGGCGGACGCTTTCGACGGA
>JASHXK010000355.1 GCA_030043575.1 Terriglobales bacterium | reverse complement strand
TCGCGACGTAGGCATGGGTTCCGTCCGGAGTGATGGCGATGCCTTGGGGGATGTTTCCAACGAATACACTTTTCACGATAGTGTTGTTGGAAGTCTTGATCACCGTGACCGTTTGGCCGCGGCTATTGGTCACATAAGCGTAAGCCCCGTTGGGAGTGATGGCCACGCCGTAGGGACCTCCCTCAACACGTAGGTTGCTCACGCTGTAATCGGAAGTATTGATCACGGCGACCCTGTCGAGGTTGGGACAGGTGATATAGGCGTAGTTCCCGTTAGGAGTAATGGCTGCGCCCACGGGATTACAGTCGTCGCCAAGCTGTATCGTAGCCACCACGGTGTTATTGGAAGTATTGATCACCGAGACCGTGTTGCTGGCGTGATTCGCTACGTAGGCATAGCTTTGGGCGGACAAGCCCAGTGGGAACGCGAAGGACGCGAGTATAACGATCGCGTAAATTGCGATAACGCGAAGCATCTTGTGCATGGGGTGACTGCCTCCTTGAATTGGTCGAGCCGGCACGGGCGGCTCATTAGTGAATACAATCGCGATTTGCCCGGCCAAAGCGATTGTTATCCCACGTGTTCCGGCAGGTGCGGTTGTCATCCGCCAGGTCATAGGCGGAATTGCGATGCGCTGAGCTGCGGGTAATCGTATTGTCTATGGCCCCGGATTCTGCCTCGATACCGTCAGTGGCGTTTTGGTCAGCGGTATTGTTGTCCAGCGTATTGCCGGTAGTGTCGTCGTTGGCGAGCACAAAGCCGTCGCCGTTCTGGTTGGATTTGTTGCGAATGAAATTACCAGCCTCTCCGCCGATGACGAATCCTGCGACACGGTTCATGGTTGCGGTGCTGTCGTGAATCCGGTTTCTGAACGAACCGAACTCTGTCCCCGACAGGATGGTGAATCCGGAGTTGTTTCCCAGGCACGTGACCCGGCTCACCTCTCCATAGCCGGAGTGGGACAATACGATGCCGTTGTCAAAGTTCATGATGGTTCCCGGCCCATTGATCGTCACGTCGGCGATTCCGCCGTGACCCATGAATTCGACACGAATGCCGGTTCCCGTCCCTGAGCCCGTAATCTGGTGACCGCCAAGCTCCAGCGTTACCAGGTCGGCGGTGATGTCAATTCCGTCACCGGAACAATTCAGCAGATCGTTGGCCAGAGTGTAGTCTCCTGACGTGTTGATCACAGTTCCGCAGGTGGTGATCTGGTTCTGCGCCCGCGCGGACGTGGCAGCCAGATTCAGAAGACAAAAAAGCGCTGGTATTGTCAGGAAGCAAATCCCGAATCGGTTAGCGAAGCGTGTGGCCATGTTTTTGTCCTCCAATTTCACGATTTCCATTCGCGTGGAATGTGAGGGATCGTCGGGAAGTGGCGGCAAGGCTTCACGATTGACGACCCCACGTTCTCGCCGTCCCATAGCAAATTCTTAGGTGGATGGCGGAACTACGATCCACCATCCACGATTCACCAGACTCTGTCATCTGCCAGCGGTAGGTTTTCTGATCCTGGACCGTGTTTCCCTGCTCACCCTACGGATTCACCAGGATTCCGTTGATGCCGCATCCGTACTGGCCGCTAGGATTCGACGGTACCAACACATTGCATGTCGGCGTAGAGCCTCCGTCTACGTACACGGTGGTTGGCTGGTTGGTCGCAAGATAGTCGAAGCCTCCATCACTACTCAGGTACGTGTACGTGAAGCTAGCAGACCCCGAGGCCGTGTTATTGATAAATAGGCTCAAGGGGCGCATGCCTGTCAGCACCACCCCGGAGGCGTCAAATTCCTGAATAACCAGTCGCTTGTTCCTAGGGACGGATGCGAAGTTACAGGTGTTTAGCTGCTGGGTGAGCTCGACATTACACGCCGAGGAGTAGGGAACCCCAGCTTGGGCAGACAGTGGAACAGCCATGAGTGTGCAGACGGCGAGCACACCGACGACGATGGCGCATTTCTTTACGTTCTGAGACACGAGCTTTCTCCTTTGCGAGTTGTGAAATCGAAGTTTGTGAAGATGGGGCTTTGAGCCGCCGCAAGAGACGAACAGCGGGGGCGCCGATCAGGAGGGAAGTATTCAGCCGCGGTGGCGATCAACAGCTGGGCTTCGCCTCTCCGCCGGCAATACTGGTTTTGAGCGGATCGATTGGCGCTGCTGCATCGGCTGACGATGGCAACAGTGGTGACAGACTCGGAGAGACGTGGCGCGGTCGAACTCATCTGTCTATCGCATCGCATCGCGCAGGGAGTTCAGGCCAGAAAACTGCTCGCGACGGATGCTCGCTTCTGTAACCGACAAAAAACCAAAGGGGTCAGGGGGCCGAAAGATATGGGGCCGAAGGTATGGAAGAGATTGCGGTATCTTGACTCCGAAGTCCAATGTTGTCAAGGACCTTTGGTGCCACCCCTGAAGACGATTCACCAGTCTGTCATATTATCCTCGCGGAAGGACCGAAGCGCTTTCGGGATGACAAACAGAAAACACGAAACCCCGCGGAGGGGAAGCGGGGTTTCGCATTTCACCCGGCCAGATGCAGCGGAGGCGAACTGGCCGGGGCCTCGTTTTGCGCGATCTGCATTCGCGCTGCGTAGATCCTTGCGTTAGACCTTGCCCGCCAGCTCGAGTAGTCCCACGGCCATTGCGATCCAGAGAGCAAGAGCCACCGTGTTCAAGGTGACGCGGATCGCTGCGTTGTCGATTAGCCAGTTGAATTTCGCGTCCATGATGTTCCTCCCGTTGAAGCGGCTTTCCCCGATCACCGCAACACGGTGTTACCTGGGAATTTCGAGGTTGCCCGGCAGTCGTGCGCACCGGATCAAACTTCTGCTGCTATATACGGACGAGGTCGAGAAAGGTTCCGTGAAGGAATTACGTAGCGGGCCAGCCTGCAGCCAGCCGACACGAGATGTGGAAAACTTCTGCAGGGAAAGGAGCAGCTCGAAATCCGACAGCGCGCAACAAAGTGGGCTGTAAGTTCGAGGCCCGCGCTAGCCGGCGGGCAGGGTTTCCCGCTGGTGTTGCGGCTCTGGCGGTGCTGCCGGTGCCGTCACGTGTCCCGGAAGCACCTCGCGCAGCGCCCACTCGATGCGCTCGACCGAGTCGCGGATCAGCTCCACCGACTGTTCCGTGTCGGCCGCAGTGGCGTAGGTGATGACCTGCAGGGAATTGCGGATGTGATGATTCATCTCGGCGATGGTACGCAGCCGTTCCCGCACCAGCTTGCGTCGCTGGCGTTCGTTATTGGTGAGACTGAAGAACAGGAATCCGGCGACGATGCCGGTAAGCGCATTAGAGGTAAGCAGAATGTCATTGCGCGTGACGCCGTCGCGTGCTAGCAGGCGGTCGAAGCCAAAGCCGACCATCCAGACCAGTAGTACGACGCCAACGCACAACCAAATCAGACGGAGTCTCGAGTCTCTACCCAGATCCATGTTTCAATGCAACCTGTTCTGCCCCCTTTTTATGACGCTTCGGCGGGCATTTGGTCTTTGCGAAAATGCCGCAGAATTGCATCCGCCTGCGAACGGTTCACTACCGAAGCTAGAGCCGCGGCGTCGGCTTCGCGCACAGCTTGCAGGCTGCCGAAATGCTGCAGCAGACGCCTGGTCGTGCGCGCGCCGATGCCAGGAATCTCCAGCAGTTCGGTCTTGCGATCCCGCATCTGGCGCCGCTTCCGGTGGAACGTCACGGCAAAGCGATGCGCCTCATCCCGCACCAGCTGTACCAGATGCAGTACCGGAGAATGCCGGTCGAGTATGACTGGCTCGTCCTCTTGACCGTGTATATAGATGATCTCTTCGCGCTTGGCGATAGAGGCCAGCGGCTGATTTACGATTCCTAACGCTTCCAGCGCCTCTGCCGCGGCGTGCAGCTGGCCGATGCCGCCGTCGACCAGGACGACGCTCGGCATCTTCTGCTTTTCTTCCTGCACGCGCTTGTAGCGACGCGTGACTACCTCGCGCATCGAGGCGAAGTCATCGACGCCTTGTACGCCCTTGATGATGAACTTGCGGTAGTCGGATTTTTTTACTTGGCCGTCTTCCCAGACGACCATCGAGGCGACGGTCTCGGCGCCCTGAATGTGCGAAATGTCGAAGCACTCGATGCGCGTCGGCAACTCCGGCAGCATGAGCGCGTCCTGCAGCGCTTCCTGGACCACCTTGGCGGCGGGCTTCATCACACGGAAGCGCTGATCGAAGGCCTGTTTGGCGTTCTGGCCAACCAGATCGACCAGCGAGCGTTTCTCGCCACGTTGAGGGACGTGAATCTGCACGTGGCGTTTCTGACCTTCAGAGAGCATTTCCTGCAGGGTTGGACGATCTTCAAAATCGACCGGTACATAGATCGTGTGCGGTACATATTGCTGATCGAGGTACACCTGCTTGAGCAGGGAAGAGAAGAACTCGCCTGGCTCAAAACCCGTGCCCACAAATCCGCCAGATGCTGGTGACGGGTCGCGCTGGCGAGGTGGAAGATCTTCCCAGAAAAACTCGCGTTTGTCGACGATCTTGCCGCCACGCATGTGGAAGAGGTTGACGGCGAGCATTTCGTTTTCGTAGTGATAGCCGAAGACGTCGGCATCATCGCCTTCGACAGCGGCGATGCGCTGCTTCTGCTCCAGGAGATCGACGGTGGAGATCAGGTCGCGATACTTCGCCGCGAGCTCGTACTGCTCACGCTCGGCAGCAGCCGTCATGCGTTGCTGGAGCGATCGCGCCAAGTCAGCGCCTCGGCCTTCTAGAAAGAGCCTCACGTCCTGCACCGCTTCGGCATAGCGCTCGGGCGTGGTGAGGCCCTCGACACATGGTCCGAGGCAGCGGCCGATGTAGTACTGCAGGCAGGGACGCGGGTAATAACGGTTCAGATCGAGCTTGCAGGACGGGATCAGGAAGTGGCGATGAATCAGATCGACCAGCCGGTACGCCAGGCTAGTTGGGAAGTATGGTCCGTAATAGAGGGAGCCGTCTTTGCGCAGGCGGCGCGTAGGAAAGACGCGCGGATAGCGTTCGGCAATGGTCAGCTTGATGTACGGGTAAGTCTTGTCATCGCGCAGAAGGATGTTGTAGCGCGGCTTCTTTTGCTTGATGAGATTGTTCTCGAGCGCCAGCGCTTCCTTCTCGTTGTCAACGACGACATAGTCGACATCGACCGCCTCGCGCAGCAGAGATCCGGTCTTGGCATCGGCCAGCTTGCCTTCCAGAAAATACGAGCGCACTCGTGAACGCAGATTGTTGGCCTTGCCAACATAGATGATCTGGCCCTCGGCGTTCTTGTAGAGATACACGCCGGGCGAGGTCGGCAAGGTGCGAATTTTCTGGTGAAGATCCATGAAGAAATCAGCAATTAGCGATTACCAATCAGCCTGGTAAGTCGTCGTAACCAGCACCTTCAATTGGCGCGAGAGATCTGCTTTCTCTGGGGGCGCAGGCAAGATTCACTCGTCCCGACCCTATGTTGTAAAAAATTCTACTCCCCACGTCAGGATTATCCGGCCAGTTCCAGCGGAGCGAGCCTCAAACAAGAACGCCATCTGTAATTCATTGAAAATGCTGTACCAGTTTCGTCTTCTGGACGCATGCCTGTTGGCATCTGATTTGCTCTTTCAGGGGCAGGCCGAACGGTGACTGCTCGCCCAGGCCGAAAGCTGAAGGAGCCATTTCCAATGAGTCGATTTTCGGTAATCGCAGTGCTGGTGGCCGGCAGCCTGCCCCTGACCGTGGGATGTGCCACCAAGAACTACGTAAAAAGCCAGACCACGCCGGTCATCAACAACATTAATGAATTAGATGACGAAACCGCGAAAAATACTCGCGACATCAAGGACGTTGACGCGCGCGCCCAGCAGGGCATTGCCCAGGTAGACACCAAGGCCGATGCTGCTGATCAGAAGGCGCTAGCTGCAGGACAGGCGGCAGATCAGGCGAATCAGAACGCCACGCAAGCCTCCAATCGCGTGACCAGCCTCGCCGGGACGGTGGAAAACCTGGACAACTACAAGCCGGTCTCGCAGACGACGGTGCAGTTCGGTTTCGATAAGTCGCAGCTGACACGCAAGGACAAGGAGACGCTGGACGACCTGGGCGGCCAGCTGCAGAACCAGAAGCACTACATCATCCAGGTGGAAGGCTACACCGATTCGACCGGCCCTGCGGATTACAACTATCAGTTGAGTCAGAAGCGTGCCGATGCCGTCATCCAGTACCTGGCGCAGAAGTACAACGTCCCTGCGTACAAGATTTTCCTGATCGGATTGGGTAAGGACAATCCGGTAGCGCAGAACACGACGTCCTCAGGACGTGCCAGGAATCGCCGCGTCGATATCCGGCTCATGGAGAACAGCCTGACCGAGTCGGTGCAGACCAGCTCTCTCAGCGGGGGACAGCCACAGCAGCAACAGCAATGATGAACGCGCGACCGTGCCAGCGGTCGCGCGATTAGCAAGCTCCCTCAGCCCGGAGCCAATGGCCATCAGGCCCATTGGATGAAAAGCCGCTCACCCCCGTGGGCGGCTTTTCTGTTTTGGGGTAAAGCTGGCCTTCAGGCCGGCGTCATGCCGGATCGCTCTCGCATATCATCGTGATCATGAGCACGAAGCTGCAACGGCTGATGCTGTGGGCCATCAACATCTGGCCGCCGTTTCTCGGGGCGGGGATTCGCGTGACGTGGAGTCCGGATCACAAATCGGTCGATGTCGAGATGAAGCTGCGATTCTGGAACCGAAACTATGTTGGCACGCACTACGGCGGGTCGCTCTACTCGATGACCGATCCCTTCTACATGCTGATGCTAATAGACAACCTCGGTTCTGACTACATCGTGTGGGACAAAGCCGCGGCGATCCGGTTTCGCAAGCCCGGGAAGGGAAGAGTTAAGGCAGAGTTTCGCCTGTCGGATGAGCAGCTCGACGACATCCGCACCAAACTCCTGACGGAGGAGAAGTACGAACCAGCGTTCCTGGTTCAGGTTAAGGACGAGACGGGCGATGTTGTGGCCGAGGTGCAGAAGGTGCTGCACATTCGGCGTAGATCGGGTGGGTCCGAAGCGAACGGCTAGCCTCAGGCTGCCGCGGCATCCGGCGCATCTGTCGGCTGGCCGTTGCCGGCGTTCTCCTCCGCCAGACGGATGCGCAGAACCTCTTCCCCGTCACCGTCAAAGTCCTGCCGCAGGTGGAAGTGGAGATCCTCCAGCCGACGGCTTGCTCCGATGGTAACCAGCAGCTTTGCCAATGCAAGCATGCCCGCACGATTGGCAACGATATAGGGAATTCCATCCTTGAATTCGACGCGGAATTGCTCATTCGATCGCTCTACGTATTCAAAGATGATCTCCCGCTTGCGCGCTTCTTTTTCCACTTCGTACTGAAATGCCTGTCCGATGGTCACGTCTCTTGGGTTGCTCATTGGTGGCCCCCGCAGCAATACTCGTGATGCCAACACGACATCAGGAGGGATTTGAGCGACGAAGACGGCACGTCCCTGGCTTGGGAATTCTTGCTGAAACGAAGGGCTTCACATCAAGACGAAGAGGGAAATTTATCACCATACTACCGGGCATGGGGCCGCGATGCCAGCGATTTTCGCGTCACATGGCATTGGATGCAGCGTTTTCGTAAGCTGCTGTATGGGCTAACGGGGCTGACTCGGACTTCGGAATTCACATACAATAGGAAAGTGCGGTTGCGTTATCTTTTTCTCGCAATACTGTGTTTCGGGTTGATTCGCGTAGTAGCGGCACAGGATACATCGGCGCCGGCAGATCAGCCTCAGGAGCCATCGGCGCAGGATTCCTCGCAGCAAAATGCGCCGCCAGTCGAACAGTTGCCGGTCGACAAGTCGGCTCCGGCTCCCAAAGACAATCGAGCCAATCCTCCACGCTCCGACAACGTTCCCGCAGGCGAGAGCTCCAGCAGGCAGACAGCGATCGATGTCTCGCCGCCGGCGAACGATGCCAAATCACATCCCGAAGCGGATTTGGGCAATGGCGACGTCAGCGAGTTCACGCCTTACAATCCGATGAAGGCGATGAAGGACGTCGAGGTCGGCGACTTCTACTACAAGCGGGAGAACTATCAGGCGGCAATCAGCCGGTATCGCGAGGCGCTTGAGTTCAAGCCGCACGACGCTGAAGCGACGTATAAGCTGGCTGAGGTACTGAACAAGACCGGCGATTTTGCCGGCGCCAAAGAGAATTACGAAGCCTACCTCAAGATCCTGCCGAACGGGCCTTACGCCAAGAAAGCCAAGGAAGCGCTGAGCAAGCTGAAGGACAGGCCGGCGCAGAGCGCCGCCAGCAATAAACAGAACTGATCGTTCCGGCTGACGCGTAGAATGAACGATCACCATGTCGCGCAGCCTTTATCCTCCCCGGGTTGTGAATATCGAAGACCTGCGTCGCTTGGCCAGGCTGCGGCTGCCGAAGGTGGTGTTCGATTATCTCGACGGCGGCGCGGAAGATGAAATCACGCTGCAAGAGAACTGCCGGGCGTTTCGCGATCTGACATTCCGGCCGCGAATGGCGGTAGCCTTCGAGAACTGCAATCTCGCCACCCGTGTACTCGGCGCGGATATCGCTCTGCCGTTCCTGCTGGCGCCCGTCGGTTACAGCCGAATGATGCATCCTGGCGGGGAAGTTGCGGCCGCGGCCGCAGCCGGTGCTTTCGGCGCGGGATATATTCTGTCGACCATCTCGGGACACAAACTTGAGAATGTAAAAACGGCAACGGCTGGACCGGCGTGGTATCAGCTGTATTTGCTTGGAGGGCGAGAGCCGGCGGAAGCGGTGCTGGAGCGCGCGCGCGTGGCAGGATTTTCCGCGTTGGTGCTCACGGTCGATACTGCGGTCTCCGGAATGCGCGAACGCGATTGGCGCAATGGAATGACCGCGCTGTTGGGCGAACGCGTGTTCTCCAAGCTCCCCTATCTTCCCGATCTGATGGCTCATCCGAGTTGGCTGGGTGATTTCCTCCGTGACGGCGGGCTGCCCAAGCTGGAGAACGTCATCATTCCGGGCAAAGGTCATATACCGCTGACGGATGTTGCGTCTGCGTTGAAGCGGTCGGTGGTTACGTGGAATGATCTGCTTTGGATTCGCCAGCATTGGACTGGCCCGGTTGTGATCAAGGGCATCTTGACCGCGGATGACGCTCGCCGCGCCGTCGATCATGGAGCGGCGGCGATCGTCGTCTCCAATCACGGCGGCCGACAGTTGGACAGCGTTCCGGCGACGATCCGAGTGCTACCGGAGATTGTTGCGGCGGTGGGTGGGCAAATTGAGGTGTCGATGGACGGCGGCATTCGCCGGGGTGGGGACATCGTCAAGGCGCTTTGCCTGGGCGCGCGTGCGGTGCTCGTCGGCCGTGCCTACGCATACGGCATGGCGGCTGCGGGTGAAGCTGGCGTGCGACGAGCATTGGAGATCCTGCGCGAAGATCTGGAGCGCACGATGCGGTTGCTAGGGTGCGCCGATGTGCAGCAGCTGGATTCGTCGTACGTAGAAGTCAGGGGCGAGCGGCCTACTGCTTCTTCTTGATCTCCATTGGACGCCGCAGCGGGACGATCGCGCCTCGGCTGGCGTCGACGGTGGCGTGCTGCGCGCGGGTCATGACTTCATTGCGGACGTAGTTGACGAATTCGCCCATCTGGCGCTGCATTTCGTCCATACGCTCGCGCATCTGCAGGATGATGGCGATGCCGGAGATGTTGACGCCGAGATCGCGCGCGAGCAAGAGGATGAGTTCCAGGCGTTCCAGGTCGCCGTCGGTGTAGAGGCGCGTGTTGCCCTCCGTGCGCGACGGCTTCAACAGGCCTTCGCGCTCGTAGAGACGCAGCGTCTGCGGATGAATGTCATACATCTCCGCGACGGAGCTGATCATGTACGCGCCTTGTTTCTTACGCTTGCCCATAATTCTCCCGCGTCATGGCATAGAGCAGGTGCGGCAGGTCATGAAACATCACTTCTCTCTCCACCTTCAGCCGATTTCGTTCGGCGACGCGCCGTGAAGGCAGATTCTCCGCCCGGATCAACGAGACGATCTTCCCGGCAGCCAGTGTGCGGAACGCATAGTCCATGCACGCCCGCGCCGCCTCAGTGGCATATCCTTTGCCCCATTGATCGCGCCGCAAGTGGTAACCGATTTCCATCAGCGGCTCGCCTTCCGCTACCTGCCGGGTAATGCCGCAGTCGCCAACAACCTCGCCGGTCGATTTCAACACCAAAGCCCATAAGCCATAACCGTCATCGCGGTACCGCTGCATATTGCGATCAATCCACTGCACCGCGTCCTCGCGCGTAAACTTGCGCGGGTAATACTTCATCGCCTCCTCGTCGCCGAGTATCGCGAATAGCGCCTCGACATCGTCTCGCGCGAATTCGCGCAAGACCAGTCGCCCGGTCTCAAGCACAACCCTTCCACCCAAAGGTACGCTGGCGGCCATGGCTACACCTGTTTCCATAACTCCGCCCGCGGGTCTTCGGGATTCAGTTTTGTTAACTCGCGGAGGATCTCCTTCGATCGCTCATCGCCGACCTTCGGCGTAACCGTGTCGACTTCGACAATCTCATCGCCCCGCTGATTCTCGTTGACCGCCGATGGCACGCCTTTCTCGCGCAGGCGCAGCTTCTGTCCGCACTGCGTTCCTGGAGGAATGCGCAACAGCGCGCGGCCGTCGATGGTCGGCACCTCGACCTTCGCGCCCAGCGCCGCTTCCATTAGCGTGATCGGGACAGTCAGATGAATGTCATCGCCGTCGCGCTTGAAGACGGGATGCTCGCCCGCACGCACGATGATGTAAAGATCGCCAGCCGGGCCGCCCATGGTTCCCGCGTTACCGCGGCCGGCAAGCCGGATGCGCTGGCCATCGCGGGTACCGGGCTTTATGCGAACCTTCAGCGATTCGCT
>JASHXK010000354.1 GCA_030043575.1 Terriglobales bacterium | reverse complement strand
TACGAGCACAAGTATCTGCTTGGCACCTCGCTGGCGCGGCCGATCATTGCCAAGTATCAGGTCGAGGTCGCACTACGCGAAGGCGCAACCGCTGTCGCGCACGGCTGCACCGGTAAGGGTAACGATCAGGTGCGCTTCGAGCACGCCTATCAGGCGCTCGCGCCCGAGCTCAAGGTCATCGTCCCGTGGCGTGAGTGGACGCTGCAATCGCGCGAGGACTGTCTTGACTACGCCGAGCAGCACGGGATTCCCGTCGCGCAGAGCCGCGAGAAGATTCACAGCCGCGACCGAAATCTCCTCCACGTCAGTCACGAAGGCGGTGAGCTGGAAGATCCGAACAACGCGCCTCTGCCGACCACGTGGACGTGGACGAACTCCCCGCAAGACGCGCCGGACACGGTCGAGAAGGTCACGATCGAGTTCGAGCACGGGGTGCCGATCGCCGCAAACGGCGTCGCATTGGATCCAGTGGAGCTGGTTGAAATCCTGAATGAAATCGGGGCGCGCAACGCCATCGGCCGCATCGATCTGGTGGAGAATCGCTTTGTAGGCATCAAGTCGCGCGGCTGCTACGAGACGCCGGGCGGCACGCTGCTGCTCGCCGCGCATCGCGAGTTGGAAGCGCTTTGTCTCGATCGCGAGCTATCGCACTTCAAGCAGCACATCGGGCTGAAGTATGCGGAGCTGGTTTACTTCGGACTCTGGTTTACGCCGCTGCGCGAGGCGCTGCAGGCTTTCGTCGCTAGCTCGCAGGCTGATGTGAACGGCACGGTCACACTCGCGCTTTACAAGGGCAATGTGGAAGTGGCCGGGCGCAAGTCGGCGACCTCGCTCTACCGTCCCGACATCGCCAGCTTTACCATGGGCGCCAGCTACAACCAGAAGGACGCGGAAGGCTTCATTCGCATCCTAGGACTGCCGGCGCGTTCGCGGGCCATCATCCACGCTCAACAGCCGCAGGGAGTACATTCGCTGCGCACAGAGAAAAAGCAAACAGCGCCGTCGCAGAGCGCCAAAATCGCTCTCACTGGCGACTGAGGAGATGTTGCGATGAAGATGTGGTCGGGCCGTTTCAGCCAGAGCCCGGATGCCGAGTTCGAGCAGTGGCAGCGGTCGTTTCCTTTCGACCGCGTGCTGCTGCCCTATGAGGTCGTTGGCAGCAAGGCGCATGTGGCCGCGCTGGCCAAAGCCGGCGTGCTGAACGGTGACGAACTCGCGGCCGTGCAGTTTGCGCTCGATCAGATCGCGCGCGAAGGTGTGCCGTCAACGGAAGATGCGGCGATCGAAGACGTGCATCACTACGTCGAGAAGCGGCTGGCCGTGCTCGCCGGGGAAGTCGGCTACAAGGTTCACACCGGCCGCAGCCGTAACGAGCAGATTGCTACCGACCTGCGCCTCTATGTACGCGAGCAGATCGACGAGGTCACCCACCTGCTGGCGGACTTCGTCAGCGCGTTCGTGAAGCAGGCGGAAGCTGCCGGCGATGGTGCGATGCCCGCCTACACGCATTTGCAGCGTGCGGAACCGGTCTTGGTTGCACATTGGCTGCTGGCCTACGTCGAGATGTTCTTGCGCGATATGGATCGTCTGGCCGACTGCCGCAAGCGGCTGAACGTTTGCCCACTCGGCTCGGGCGCAATCGCGGGAACCATTTTGCCGCTCGATCGCGTGGCAATGGCTGCAGAGCTGCAGTTTGACGCGCCGACGGCGAACAGCATGGATGCGACCAGCGACCGCGACTTTGCCATCGAGTTCGCACAAGCCTTGTCGTTCGTCGCCTTACACCTTAGCCGCTGGGCGGAAGAGTTCATTCTCTTCTGTACCACCGAATTCGGCTTCGTCAAGCTGCCAGAGGCATACTCCACCGGCAGCAGTGCGATGCCGCAAAAGAAGAATCCGGATGCGCTGGAGTTGATTCGCGGTAAAGCGGGCAAGATCTTCGCTGAGGCGGCCGCTTTGTTCGTTGGTGTGAAGGGTTTGCCGCTCGCCTACAACAAGGATCTGCAGGAGACCCAGCAGCCCATCTTCTCGGTAGTGCAGCAAGTCTCCAGCACGATCCGCGTAGCCACAGGTTTCATGACCACAGTGGAGTTCAACTATGCCCATATGCAGCAGACTGCCAGCGGCGGATTCATGAATGCCCAGGCGGCGGCTGCATATCTGGTGAAGCTGGGAGTGCCGTTCCGCAAGGCCCATGAGCTGATCGGCAAAGCCGTTCGGCTGTGTGTCGAGCGCGGGTGCGAACTCGAGCAGCTGTCGAAAGAGGACTACGCCTTCTGCGGCATCGCCGCCGATGAGCTCTTTTATCACGCGCTGACACTCGATGAAGTGCTGGCCATTCACAACGTCCAGGGGGGCACCGCTCCGGCACGAGTTCGGGAGGCCTTACAGACGGCGAAAGAGAAACTATCCCAATATTTTGGAGTCGCCCATGCATGCACGTAACGCCAAGCTTCCCGATGCCTTCGCTATTGAGCAATTGATCCAGGTTCACGTTGGGGACGGCACGCTTCTGCCGCGTTCGCTCGCCGAAATCTGCGAGAACATTCGCGACTTTGTGGTGGTCGAAAATGGAGGTGAGATTGTCGGCTGCGGCGCACTTCATCTCTACGGCATGCACCTGGCCGAGATCCGCTCCATCACCGTGACCAACAACTCGAAAGGCAAGGGCGCAGGCCGCGTGCTGATCGACGCCCTGATGAGGGAAGCGCAGAAGCAGAGCGTTACCTGCGTCTGCCTGTTCACCCGCATCCCCGGCTTCTTCGGCCGCATGGGATTTCAAGAAGTCGACAAGGAAGCGCTACCCGACAAGATCTTCAAGGATTGCATGAAGTGTTCGCGGCGCAACGCGTGCGACGAGGTCGCGATGTACCAGGGCACGTTGCCCAGGATTACCGCCCGCACGCTGCGCTCCCCGAAGGACTGTGTGCAGATCGCGCCATTGCACGCGTGAGCCGGCCCCACACATCCCAAATGATGGGATGTGTGGGGCACCCGAATTACTTCAGATACTGCAACAGCTCTTTGAACTGCGGTGTGCCCGAGCAGCGCAGCAGTTCGTACATCATCATCTCGGTCGAGGAAATCACCGC
>JASHXK010000353.1 GCA_030043575.1 Terriglobales bacterium | reverse complement strand
GGCCTCTGCACCATGTGCATCGGAGTTGGACAAGGAATCGCGATGGTTCTGGAACGCGTCTAGCGCGGGGATTACTTTGGGTTCGCCAAATCGAAATCCACCATCGCTTTGACCGCGTCGTAGGGAGTGCTATTAGTGGAGAACCCAACCAGCTTGCGGCCATTGATGAAGAAAGTTGGAGTGCTGCTGACATCCAGCTTATCTCCCAGCGCCATCGAGTCGCGAACGCGCTTCTCGGTTTCCGGTTTGCTTGCGCAAGCCGCAACGGCATCAGGATCGCCACCCGCATCTTTCACATAGCCCTTCAGCATCGGCTCGACGTTCTGCTCTGTGATCTCCGACTGGTGGTCATAGGTGGTGGCGATAAACTTCGACGCCGCATCGTTGTTCTGACGGCCCAGACAATCCAGGTACTTCGCAGCAGTCATTGCCCATTTGTGTTGCGGCAATGGATAGTTCTGGAAGATCAGCTTTACTTTGGGCTCTTCCTCCATCAGTTTGGTGACATTGGGCTGTGCCGCCTTGCAAGCGGGACACTCGAGATCTCCGAACTCCACAATGGTCGTGGTCGCGTCCTTCGGTCCGTGCACCGGTCCATTTGCGGCCTGCAGTAGCAGGCGCGCTTCCGCGAAAGGATCGGCTCCGAAGGGAAGTAAGTCCGCCATGAAAGTGTATTTTTGGTCAGCGGTGATGTAGAAGCGCGCGATCTGCGGTCCTCTGGGCGTGTTAAACACGACGGTCGCTTCTGAGATCCCAGCCGCCTCGGAGGGCTTGATCTCCTCGACCTTCCAGGTCAAATCCTGATTCCAGCCGAACATCTTCTTCAAGAACGCATCGACCGTGGCCTCGCTGGGGACAGAAGCATTCGCGCCGGAGCCAGGAGCGGCTTTGCTGCTGGCAGCCGAACTTGCTGGGGCAGAGTTCTGAGCAGTGGCGTATAGGCCGGCGATAAACAAACTCACAGTCAGGAAGGCGCGCAGACGATGGTTCATGGGTCCTTTCAAGAAGAAGCAATTAGCAACCAGCAATTAGCCGCGAGCTTCGAGCTCTCAAGCTACCAGCTCACTTCGCACAGGGCACGACTGCTCGAAGCAAACTTCTATTCTAGCAAGCGCATATGGTGTTTCTTATTCGCCGCACGTGTTGAGTCTTGCGGCTATCGGATAGCGGCGCCCAAAGCCGAAAGCCTTCTCGGAGATCTTCAACCCCGGCGCAGCCTGTTGGCGCTTGTACTCGCTCTTGTCGACCATGCACGCAACCTTGCTTACAAGTTCCACGTCATATCCGCGCTGGCGGGCAATCACGTCAGGCGACTTGTTGTCTTCCACATAGTCCTCCAGAATTGCATCGAGAACGTCATAAGGAGGCAGAGAGTCACTATCCCTCTGATCAGGCCGCAACTCAGCTGAAGGTGGCTTCTCGATGGTGGATTGGGGGATGATCGGGGTACGCGAGTTGATAAAGTTTGCCAGGCGGTAGACCAGCGTCTTGGGCACATCGGAGATGACCGCCAGCCCTCCGCACATATCGCCGTAGAGCGTACAATATCCCACGCCCAGTTCCGACTTATTGCCGGTGGTCAGCAGCAATCCGCAAAACTTGTTCGAGATTGCCATCATCAGCGAGCCACGAATGCGCGCCTGGATATTCTCCTCAGTAACATCCAGCTGCCGGCCGGCAAACACAGGTGCGAGCGAAGTTCGATAGGCATCAAAGATGTCGCCGATGGGGAGCATCTCGAACCGAATCCCCAGATTCCGTGCCAATTCCGCAGCATCGTCAATGCTTCCCTGCGAGGAGTACGGACCCGGCATTCCGATGCCCAGCACGTTCTCGCGCCCGAGCGCATCGACCGCGATGCAGGCCGTGAGCGCCGAATCGATTCCACCGCTCAATCCGAGCACAACCTGGCGAAAGCCGCACTTGTACACGTAGTCGCGTGTGCCAAGAACGAGGGCGGCATAGGCGCTCGCTTCCAATCCTTCATCGCGAAAATGAACGTCGCCCGTTAGTGTCTCCGTATCGAAGCAGATCAGATCTTCTTCGAACGAGTTTGCCTGCGCGATGATGCTGCCGTCCGGCCCCAGGACAATACTAGAGCCATCAAAAACCAGGCTGTCGTTGCCGCCGATCTGGTTCACCATGGCGACGGGCACGCGATAGTGCGTGGCGATGGCGGCCAGCATGTCGTGCCGGAGTTCACGCTTGCGCAGGTAGAACGGCGATGCTGAAATGTTGAGCAGTACTTTGCCGCCGGCGCCAATCAGGTCTTCCACGGGATCGACTCCATAAAGCTGGCGATCCCAAAAGTGTTTGTCGTTCCAGGCATCCTCACAAATGGTCAGCGCAAGTTGCTGGCGATCAAATTGGAAGAGCTGCTGACGGTCAGCCGGTGCGAAGTTGCGCATTTCGTCGAAGACATCATAGGTAGGCAACAATCGCTTCGACTGCACAAAGGCGATCTTGCCGTCGCGCAGCAAGGCCGCGGAGTTCAGGACTGACTTGCCGGTCGAGGACTTGGCTGGTGTGACAAGGCCACAGATAACGGCGATGCCCTGGGTTTCTCGCGCAATCGCTTCCGCAGCCTGCCAATTTCGCTCTACGAACGATGGCCGCTCTACCAGATCGCGCGGGGGATATCCGCAGATCGACAGCTCCGGAAAGAGGATGAGATCCAGCCCTCCGGCGCGCGCCCGCCAGGCGTATTCAATGATCTTTTTGGCATTGCCAGAAAAATCGCCAACCGTGGTGTTGATCTGGCCGAGTGCGATCCTCACGCTATTAGTCTAAATCGTCGGTGAATCTGCGCGCCATCTGGCACGGGTTGTGCATCGTTGGGGACAGACGCGTTTCAGAGTTCGGCTGGCAGCGTCATTGGTACAAACCGGCGATTTGCCAATGGGGGGATGTTCCTCCAGGGTTAGTGGTGGGTGTATCCGTTGGCTGCGGCTGCTGGCGGCCGTTCGAGGAATCGTCTGCCTGCTCGCCGGGACGCAGCAGGCTGGGAGCATCTGCCGGCTTCTCCTCAGCTTTTTTCGCGGCTAACTCCGTCTCTCGTGACTGCAAATCCACTTCCTTCTCGGTGCGCACAATCTTCTGCCCGTCGACGGTCATGATCTCCAGGCGAGTCACAAACGTTCCCTGGAAGCGAACGAAATCCACTTCTTGAGGCGGATCGCCATAAATCCACTCCTCGTAATCAACGCCCTTATCGTCTTTGTCGCGAATCTTCTTCGGCGGGCGGCCCTTGGCATAGACCACCATTTCCCGGTCCATCCCCACCAGAACCTGATGATTCTTGATTGCCTCCTGGACCTTTGGCGGCAGAGTCTTCTCGTAGGCTTCAGTCTGGTTCAGCGCCTTGAAATCGAAGACCGGAGCCAGCATCGCCCGCACCTGCTCACCCGTCAGCTCCGGAACGTATTTGTCGAACTGCAGGGTAACGCTTGAGCCCTTCGCCTCCAGGCTCTGCGGAGCGCCTCCGGGTGTAACACTGCCTCCCCCGGCGCCGAACGATACATGCTGGTACCACTTCGTGTGTTTCTTGCCGCCACCGTTAATCTCGATCAGGATGGATTTCTCGCCGACGACAACATTGGTAATGACAACGCGATCTCCGGGCTTGGCAGCAAATCCGTGGAGCATAGCTAATTGCGCCACCTCTTGCTGATTGGGGGTCAACTTGCCGTCCTTGATTGCGAGTCCCTTTTCGCCCATCGGGAGCGGAGTTTTTACAAACACCCGTTCCGACTGCAGATCACGCATGACCAGCAGCTTGGTTTGTGGCGTCATCTTCTCGGAGGATGTGGATGATTTCGAATCATCGGCGGTAATAGTTAGCGGTAGCAAAAGCATGGCTGCCGCGAGCAAGCAGAAACAGGCGCGCTTCATGGAAGACCCCGATTAAGCCAATTATAGTCTCACCTGTTGCGGTTACGGCGCAGCGAACGATCAGGCAGGCTCTAGGATTTGATGCTGGAGAAGCTTTCCATGGCGGGCTCGGCGGGGGCTTCAGCGATTGGCTGGGGCAGTTTTGCGACCGGCAAGGTGGCAACGAGAAGTAGCCCAACAAGGATGGCGACGGTTCCAGTGACGGCAGCCTCCACGCCGTAGAGATCTCCAGTAAGCCACCTTGGGCCGTAAGCCTGGGTATAGATCCACAAATTGAAGGCACGGATGCCGCTGACCGGCAATCCAAACAAAAGCCCGAGCGTCGCGTTCCAGCCGAAGTGGATTCCCCAGGGCAGCCATAACGCGCGGGTGCGAAGATAGGAGACGGTCAGAAGGACTCCGATGAGGAAGGTATTAGCGATGCCCCAAAACGAAGCTCCGGGATTTAGCATGTGCAGCAAGGCGTAGAAAAACGACAAGACCACCACTGCCTGTGCGGTACCGATCCCCTTCTCCAGATGCTGAAACGGAAAGCCGCGAAACATCAACTCTTCCGCCAGGGCGCCGACCAGCAGCGTCAAAACCACCGCCACCAGGTTCGGCACAAAGCTCCAAGTCATGAGGATTTTGTACCGGAAATGCCCCCAGATGCAGATGGGAGCGACAGCCAAGGCAGGTAGCACAAATCCCAGGACAACGCCTGTGACAAACTGCTTCAGCCAGCCCTTTGCCCGTGGCAGCCCCTGCGCGGCAATGCGGTGCTCTTCGATGTGGTCGCCCACAGTCAGCAACCAGATGAAGATGCCAAGCAAGAGCACCGCCCACAGCGCGCGGAAGATAAGCTCGCGGCGAAAGGGATGGTCGCCGGCGGCTTCGGAGGCGATATTACCCGCAACCAGAAACGCGAGGGCCCCGAGGAATAACGAGAACAGGAAGGCCCAAGTGGGTTTTAGCTTTCTTTTATCGTCCGTGAACATGCTTACACCCTGACCATTTGCCGCTTGCTTACGGCATGAAACCGCAACCCATCACGGGCAACTTTAAATTCGAGCGGCTGTCCGCCGTGCTGACGAATAGCATTCTCGACTCGCTGGCGAGAGCCCTTCTCTACCACGGCGATCACGCAGCCTCCGCCACCGGCGCCGCAGACTTTAGCCGCTCGCGCGCCGTTGTCGTGGGCCACCTCCATCAGCATATCAATCAGCGGGGTCGAAATCCCAGGTGCATTTGCGCGCCTGAGGGTCCATTCCTCTGTGATGAGCTTCTCGACCTCTTGCCAGCGTTCGCTTGCCAGCGCAGAACCCATGGCCTGCGCGATCACGACGATCTCATCAAAGTTGCGGACGACTCGCTCATCTCCGTTGACGTGTTGCTTAAAAACTTCCCAGTTGTTGATACCAGACTGTCGCGGAGCACCGGTGTAGAACAATACAAAACGCTGATCCATCTCGTCGAGACTGACGGGGATGGTTTCCCGCCGTACGCCATCGATCTCGAGATGTACCTCGCTAACCCCACCATACATCGCTGGGTAGTAATCCTGACAGCCGGTGGGCACGCGAATCAGCTGTGCCTCGACATTCTGTGCAATCACGCGGATCTGCTCGATATCGATCTCGCGTCCGGTCAAGCGAGCCAATGCGGCGCTGGTAGCGATCATCAGCGCCGAGGAGCCCGAAATACCGGCTCCCGCCGGCGATTCGGAGTGAGTTTCGAGGGCAAAACCGCCTTTCGGCTTGAAGAAACGAACCAGGTAAGCGGCCAGCGCGTGAGCATACGATTCAGCTGCCAGCAAATCGTCCAGCGAGGCGAAGCGTTCTTCGCGGCCCATATCGTGCGAGATCAGGGCGATTTCACTAGCGGAGTGCGGCGTAATCTTACACCCCGCCCGAATTTCCAGCGCCACGTTTACGCTCATGGCTCCGGGATGGAACAAATACAACGGCCAAATATCAATCGTACCGCCGGCAAGGTCGGCGCGGCAGGGAGCGGTTGCGAGGATCGCATTTTCGCTATCGTGCGATAGGAATTCCGGGAAGGATAGCATGCTACGAATCGGCCCCCGCCGAGGTTGATACTCTGCGACGCCTTACGTGACCAAGTCTAGCGGTTGAACCCACGACCTGCAAAAAGCTTATGGTTCTAAGGATAACTTAAACGGAGAAAACCGCAGACCGGCGGTGTGGCGTGCGAGATTGAGCTCATTTTTTGGGCGCTGCTTCTCGGCGGACCATTTGAGCTACAGATCGTGGTAGCTGATTAGCTCAATCCTCTGTTGGCGCAACAGCTGTTTCGCTTCGCTCGAGGTTAGCAGTTGCAATTCCTGCTCCCGCGAATGCCGCAATCGGGTTCGCACGTTGTCGAGATCGGCGTCGTTGTAACCGGGATGGCAAACAAACTCCCACGTTCCTTCCGGCATGCTTTCGATAATCGCGGTGAACAGGGCCAGGTCGAGGACACCGGTAACCAGCACACCCAGAGAGCCGTCGGTCGTGCGGAGGCCGTGGGCCTCCGCTTCCTGACGAAAATTCGCGGCGAAGCGGCGCAGCACATTCAGTTGTGCGAACCGTTTCCAGAGATGCCGAGTGCGCAACACGCTGGTCCAGGGAAGCGGCCAGACCTGGCCAAATGGATTGCGTACCGCTCGAACTTTCCGCGCCCTGGCGGCGCGCAGGAGGGGACGCAGCACCGCCGGGAACATATGCGCGTGCTTATGAGTATCGAAGTGCGAAAGCTCGACTCCTGCCGCCTGAATGCGCTCGATCTGCGCGGCCGCTTCCCCCTCAATCTCGGATGGATTCAGCTGGTGGCGAAACGAGGCGACTACAAAGTCGGTGAGGCTGTCTCGAAACCGCGGCTGGCCATTGCGGGCATTTTGCTGCAGCAACGTGGCGACTCGCTCTGCCGGCAACAGAGGTTCTCCATCGACCAAGACAACGTGGCAACCGACACCGAGACCCCCGCTTGCTCGGGCCGACGAAACCGCCTTATTCGCTGCGTCGTCAAAAGCCTGGGAATTCGCCATCAGCGTCGTTGAAGTGACGACGCCGCACTCCCGAGCTTCGAAAATGGCTCGATTGACTCCCTGCGTCAGACCAAAGTCGTCAGCATTGATGATCAATCGCCGCACGGCTTCAGTGTAGCAAGGGGGATACTCGAAACGCCGCGGCCGGCCGCGCTGTTTACCGTCGATTTTCTTACCGGTAAAACAAATGTGCAGAAGTAAGAAAATCTTCCTTCCACAAAAAGTACGTACAGTAAGAAATCGTGAAGCAGCAGTCTACCGGCCCAACAGGCAGGCTATGCGCTCTTCAATGTAGTGGTTGCGCCCTCGCCCTCACCCAGATACGTTTTGATCTTGTCCAGCAGGGCCGGAAACATGTGCTCTTTGGGAAGACAGGCATTGACGTCTTTGCCGCCGTCGATGTGTCCGTAACCAGTAACCATGATGACTGGCACTTCGGGACGGCTGCTGTGTATCTTGCGCGCCAGCTCCAGACCGTTCATGCCTTCCATGCGGAAATCCGTGACGAGAATGTCAAACTTTTCGCGCTGGAACTTCTCCAGGGCATCGTGTGCGTTGTAGGCGCTGACGGCATGATAGCCCTGCGTTTCGAGAATTTCGCAACTCAAGCGGGCCAGAACCTCGTGATCGTCGACAAAAAGTATGGCTTTCATTGGGCACCCTTGCCGAGGTGGCACACCCCCGGCTTAAGTGATTGGTTTCATTAATCTGGAGAAAAGATGCCTGCAGAGCTGAGGAATGCAATTGGTGGAGAATCTGGGAAGGCTGCGGTTCGGGGGTGTAACCCTATGATTTGAAAGTGGATTGCACTCTTGAAGCTACGGCGAAGTTGACTTCGTGAGCTTCAGTTCGGCAAACGGCGCCCATTTGCCATCTTTGCCTTTTTGTTCCATTAGCCACTGCCAGGTGCCGCTCTCCGGATTCCAGCGAAACGTCGTGTGGAAGGGACCGTCAGGGTACTCAAAGACGAACTTGATCTGATTTCCGTCTTGCCAACCCCAACCCAAAGTCTCCGAATAGCGCGCTCCGTAAATATCCATCAGATGCAGAACGTACTTTTCGCTGACGGGATCGTATCCGAGAAACCAGGTGGCTTCATATGGGCGCTCCGTCTTAGGCGCGGTCGCGGCGGTCTTCTCGTGGATTCGAAGAAATTGGTGGTTCAGAACCCAGTCGGCCTGAACTTCGTGGCGGGCATCGTGTCCCAGCACTTGCCCTTCAACCTTCCATGTGCCGGACAGGTGATCCACCAGGCCGTCCTGCCACGGAGCCGGCTGTTGCGCAACAGCCGGTCCGCCGATCAAGACGACTAGGGATATCACAACCAACGATGGAATTCGCATGGCTCGTGCGGGTAGTGTCTCAGTTTGAATTCGCTCGGGGAAGGATGCGCGCCTTTCATGCACCGGCACGAATCGGCGCGCCCAGATCCTCGCTGCGCAAGGGAAGCGCGCTCGGGATGACAAGGGCGATGTGCGTCTGCCGCACCCCCGAATTCAAACTGAGACACTACCCTCGTGCGGACGTCCTTGACGGGCTAGGGCTCGAGCGCTGCATTGCGGACTCACCTAGCGCCGCTTCTTCGCTGACTTTCTGGGCGATGCCTTCTTCGCCGGCGAGGCTTTCCGTACCGCCTTTTTCTTCGCAGGAGCTTTCTTGACCTTGACGACGGCTTTCCTCTTCGCCGGTGTCTTGGCAGGCTTCGAAGGCGCTGCCTTCTTGGCTGACGGCGCAGGAACGGCGGCCTTCTTGGCGGCTACATCCTTTGCGGACGGCTTCGGCTCTGCCACGGGCTTACTTTCCTGAGCGACCGGCGCCGCGGCAGGCTGAACTACCGCAGCGGCTGCTGCGGCGGAGGCACCTTTCGGTTT
>JASHXK010000352.1 GCA_030043575.1 Terriglobales bacterium | reverse complement strand
GGCGAGTACATCGTCGTAACCTGCCCCTATTGCTTGCGCACGTCGCCCACCTCACAGCCGAGCGATGATGAGGTAGCCCACGTCGAATGCCCCCACTGTACACGGATGGTGACCTTCCGCATGGTTCCCCATGGGCCACTCCATAGGAACTAGCTTATTCCCAGCAGCATCGCGCTCTCACTGCTCAACTCCTACAGGTGACGCGACTGAAGGTCAGGCGAGAGCTGTACGTCATTGTGGTAAAATCCAGACCTGCAGCCATTCGATTTGTGCTCAGATTCTTTCGTACAGTCGATCCGTAGTCGACGGGTCGTGAGGCCAAGCAACTTCCTGTATTGTCAACGAATTACAGAGTTTTGATTTGCGAAGACGCCGATTAGAATCCTCGTGAGTTTTGAAAACAGGCCGACGTAGCTCAGTTGGTAGAGCAGTCGATTCGTAATCGACAGGTCATCGGTTCAAGTCCGATCGTCGGCTCCAGTAACCTCTTTTATTTCATCAACTGCCCTTCCTCACGAATAGAAACAGGGCTCTACGCAAGGCCCAATCCGAACGGAGAGTCGCACACTCGCGGTTGGCTTGCCGATGAGGGTGCGAAGCCTGCACAAACTCACTTGATGTAGTACAGGGAAACTCTCCAGGTTCCATCCTTGTCTAGAGTGGGAGCGGCCGTTTCGATGACCGAGCTCCTATGCTGGAAGCTGCTGTCATATTGCAACACGACATACTGCCCAGCCGGAGCGCCGGGGAGCCCTTCCTTGTACTCGGCAGAAGTCAACTTGCGAGATATTAGCGGACCAAGCGGCGCGCGGTTTGAATCCAGAATCTGCTGCCACTGTTCCTTGGCAACGGAAGTCTTCATCAGATTCGCCGCCTGCTCCCAACTCTGTGCATAATTGCCGGAATCAACAAGCTTGAGCCAGGCTTCAGCTGCGCCCTTGGCAGCTGTGGTCTTGTCCTGCGAGCAGCTACCAATCAACACCATCAAAAGCCCAGTTCCAATAACGCAAAGAAGATTTTTTTTCATGACATACTCCTGAAACACTTCTTGGCCCGCCGGCCTGTCGGCGGAATCCTTAACGGTAGGCAAAAATCATGGCGTAGATGATCCACACGACAACGCTGAAACCGATACCCAGGGCAGTCCAGGCGAAGACCCGAAAGGCCTTTATGACGATCTCGGGCTGAGGTTCCTCCAGGTGTTCCTCCAGCGTTCCGTCTGCCACCAGGGCGGCATATTCCCGTGGTTTGTCGCGCCGCAATTCGGCCACCGGCATATGACCGGTGAAAATCGTCGTGTCCATGGGAAACTTCTCCGGCCGCAGGTGGGTGTTGAAGAAATGTACGGTGAAAATGAACCCGGTAGCCAGCAGCGCTTCGTCGCTGTGAATGATGGTTGCCACATTGATGAAGGCTCCCGGCAGAAAGCGGGTGAAAAAGACGGGAAACCAGAGGGTCAGCCCCGTGGAACCGATGACCACAATTCCCCAGAACACGGCGAAGTAGTCGAACTTCTCCCAGTACGTCCAGCGCCCGTAATGGGGGCGCGGTCCCAGTCCCAGGAACCACTTCATGGTGCCCGCCAGTTCCTGGGCGTCGCGCCGGGTGGGCAGTAGCGTGCTGGGTCCAAATAAAATGGAGCGCCAGGTCAGATGGTTACGCCGCTTGTCGCGGATAAGGGTCGCAATGTGCGTGAAGAACGTGCCGAACATGACGACGGCAGCGGTGCGGTGGATGAAACCGGCAGTCTCGAATCCGCCCAAAATGCGGGCCAGCCTTACCGCCCATCCTGTGTAGGAGAACTTCAGTGACATTCCGGTCAGCGCCAATGTCAAGAAACTAACGATCATGCAGGCATGCAAGGTGCGGTGCAGACGTGTGAAACGCACGAACTCTCGCTTGTCGGCCACAACCGGCGGCCATGCCGGCAAGACCACCAATGGTTCCGTCAGGACCGTGCGGCGCTCCGCGGCCGCGGCGAATTCGTGTTTAGGATTGGCCATCGTTGTTGTCCTTCGACTTCGCATCAGCTTGCGACTCGGCAGCTTTTTCCCGAGCTTCCTCTTCGCGCAGTTGGCGGCGCATCTTCAGCGCGCGCGGCAGCCAGAGCAGCGTATGCACGCCGCTGATGGTGAACGTTCCCACCAACAGAGTCGTCATTCCCCAGAACGTCCAGAACAAAAAGGGATATTTCTTGGGATCGTGGTGGGTGGCATGAGTGAGATATCCCGCGAAGCGCCGCGTCGCATCGGAGTGGCATTTGCGGCAGGTCGCAACGACATTGGCGCGGCTAAGGTGTGAGCGCGGATCGGTCACCTTCAGAATGTCGTGGGCGCCGTGGCAGTCATAGCACTTTGCGGTTTTGGTGTAACCCAGTCTTGAAACTTTGCCGTGATAGGTATCGAAGTAGGTCTTAGCGATCTCCGCGTGGCAATGCCCGCAGGTGTTCATGATGTCGAGCCGGAAGCCGTCCAAATCGGTGCGGCGAATGGAATGGGCGCTGTGGCAGTCGTTGCAAACTGGCAGGGGCTGGCCGGTTCTGGTGATAGAAGCCGAATGGACACTCTGCACAAACTGCTCTTCTATGCCGTGATGACAGGCGCCGCAGGTTGCAGGAACGTTGTTCGGATTTACGCTCGACTCTGGATTGGAGGCGGGCAGCTCATGGTGCGCCGTGTGGCAACTGGTGCACGTGGCCGTGACCGTGAGACCGCTCTTCAGCAGTCCTTTGCCGTGAATACTTTCCGTATAGCGCGGAATGATCTCGTGCTCCTTACCGGTGTAAAGCACGGCGGCTTTTTGGCCCTCGCGATGGCACTTGGCGCACAGATCGGGCACGTTGGTCGAAAACGTAAAGGATTCCGGATTGCGCTTTCCCAGCACGTGGTGCGTGCCATGGCAATCTTTGCAGAAAGGGGCGTTGGGATTGCCTTTCGCGTGCATTTGGCCGTGCGTACTCTGGGCATATTCCTGGCCAATCGCCTCATGACAGGCGGTGCAATCGACTTTATGAGTGATGGTTTCGCAGGGACGAACCCGCGAGGCATTCACTTCGGAGTGGCACTGACTGCACGCGACCTTGACGTGGCGTGAGCCGGCGACTTCGCTGGCGCGCACCACCATGGAACGTCCATCGCTCGCCTTCAGGTGCTCGGCCGCGTGGCATCGCATGCAATCGGCGTCTGCCATACCCTGCGAATAGAAGGCGTTGCGCACTTTGTGGGGCTGGTGGCAGTCAATGCACGCCGGCAGGGTGTTAGCTTGTTTCTCCCAGAGCTCACCGCGGATGGTCTTGCGATGCACCAGCTCGATGTTGGCGTGGCACTTGGTGCAGGTGGCGGCGATGTTCTTGCGCGCAATCGACGAATTGGGATCGTTGTGCGGCAGAATGGAATGCGCGGTGTGACAGGAGGCGCAGTTCGCCGCGACGATAAGGCCCTTCTTCAAGAGACCCTCGCCATGAATGCTTTCCGTGTAATTCTCCAGAATGTCGTGCTGGGCGATGTTGCGGTTGAGCTGCACCGGCGTACCTTCCTGGTGGCACTGCCCGCAAACATACGGAATCTTGATGGCCGCCACCGCCGACCGCGGATCTTTCACCGGTACGATGTCGTGGTTGCCATGGCAGCTCACGCACCGCGGTGCCAGCGCATCGCCGCGCGCCAGGGCTTTGCCGTGTACGGATTTGGCATGCTGCTGGAATTCGTCGCTGTGACACGATCCGCAGTTGACCTTAGCTAGCGGCGTGGCGTGGGGCAGCTCTTTGCCCTCGAGGTCAGCGTGGCAATTGGTGCACTGCAGCGGGCCATGTACCGAAGCCCCAAACTTTTTCTGGTCGATGTAGAGGGGCAGGGAACGGCCGCCCCGCTTGGTCGTCAAGCTCTTGTCGCTATGGCAGGCCAGGCAATCGTCATTGGAGATCTGAACTTTGGCCGGGGCCTGCGACCCGTAACCGGCCGCGGCCAGCGAGAAAGCAGCGACAATTTGCAGGATGCAGCTTCGGGCTGAGGTTGTCGCCGATCCGCTCATGTTCGCCTGCGCTTCAGACGCTTATCGAACGTCCGTCCGAAGCAGAATGGATGCCCGTTTTATGGCATGGCGCGCTGGAGAGGTTCAGTGATAACGCTCACACGCTGACGTGACCTGGCAATCGATTTCGCCGGCACTCTATTGCTGCAGCTTGTAATCCGAAGACGGGGTCTTCTGTGTAACCTGCTTTGGCGTGGGCAGTTGTGAAATGTCCCATCCTCCGCCCAGCGCCTGGATTAGATCCACTGACGAGACCATCAGACTGATGTGTACCGTCGCCAAGGTTTCCTGATCGGAAAGCAGCGTGGTTTGCGCAGTGAGGACATCGATGTAGGGATCGATGCCGGTCTCATAGCGGCCGACCTCCAGGTCCAGGAGCTGTTGCGCCGAATCAACAGCCTCCTTCTGGCTGATCAATTGCTGCGAGTAGATGCGCGTGCCGGCGAGATAGTCTTCCACTTGCTGGAATGCAGTCAGCACGGTCTGCCGATAGTTGGCGACATCGGCGTTGTAGATCGCCACGTATTGATGGAGTTCGGCGCGATAGAGTCCGCCGTTGAAGATGGTTTGCGAGATGGCCGGGCCGATCGACCAGAAGCGGCTGGGCCAGGTAAACCATTTTGCGAAGGTGGAGCTTTCAAATCCGCCGGAGGCGGACAGGGTGACATCGGGAAAGAACGCCCCGTAACCAATACCGATGACGGCGTTGGCTTCGGCCAGTGTACGCTCGGCCGCCGCAACGTCCGGCCTGCGCTGCAACAGCTCCGCGGGCACGCCCACCGGAATGGCCGGAGGCGTGGTCAGCTGAGGCTTCTTCGGAATGGAGAAGTCGGTCGCTACGCGCCCGAGCAGCACCGCAATGGCATGCTCATATTGCGCACGCGCTACGCCCAGACCGATCAAAGTAGCCTGCGCACTTTGCAATGCGGCCTTGGCTCCAACCACGGAAGAGTAATCGTCGATGCCGGTGTCGTAAAGCGCCTGGGTTAGGTCGAGAAGCTTCTGATCGGCGTCGACTGTGTCCTGCAGAATCTTCGCCAGCGCATCCTGACCACGAATTTCAAAGTAATACTGCGCCAGGCTGGTCTCCTCGGTCAGCCGCTCCACTTCCAGATCAGCCGCACTGACCTGGGCGGCGTATTGTTCTTCCCGCACCTGATTGCGGATTTTGCCGAAGAAGTCCGGCGTCCAGGCAACATCAACCGGAGCGGAAACAGTTGTGGTGGTCTGTCCTGAATTCGCCAGGGTTGAATTGGTGAACGTACCGGACGATTTCGCCCGATTCCACGAAGCGCCTGCGGTGACCGTAGGCCAGTACTGGGCACGCGCTTCAGCCACCAGGGCCTTGGCTTGCAGGAAATTCTGAAAGTATTGCTTGATGTTCTGGTTGTTGATTTCCAGTTGCTCTTCGAGCGCGTTCAAGTCGGGATCGTTGTAGACCTCCCACCACTTGCCGCGCAGCATGCCCTCCTGCGGATTGGCCACCTTCCAGCCTTGCGTGTCCTGAAAATTGGCGGTCGATTCTTTGTAGTTGGCCGCAGGCGTACTGGGAGGAGCGGGCGGATGGTATTTCGGTCCGACCGTGCATCCCGCAAGGATGCAGGCACACGCACAACTGCCGAGTGAAATCAGCAGTCGCAGCTTGTTCGTCGTCATAAACATTTCTCGTTCTGCCAACTTTCAGGTCTACGGCTCGATGGCTGGTTGCATTCCCGGGTTGAAGGTGTCGCGCTGCTTGCCTTGCACCCGCAGGCGTATCCGGTCCAGCGTGAGGTAAACCACCGGAGTGGTGTAAAGCGTAATCAATTGGCTTAGCAGCAAGCCGCCAACGATGGTGATTCCCAGCGGCCGGCGCAACTCCGATCCCGTGCCGGTGCCAAACGCCAGCGGAAGCGCGCCGAAGATCGCCGCCATGGTCGTCATCAGGATGGGGCGGAAACGCAGAATGCAGGCTTCGAAAATCGCATCCTGCGTGCGCTTACCCTCAATCCGCTCGGCCATCAGGGCAAAGTCGATCATCATGATGGCGTTCTTCTTCACGATGCCGATCAGCAGCACGATGCCGATGATGGAGATGACGTTCAGGTCCATGTGAAACAGCATCAGCGCCAGCATCGCTCCGACGCTGGCGGAGGGCAGCGTGGAGATGATAGTCAAAGGATGGACCAGGCTTTCGTAGAGAATTCCCAGCACGATATACACGGCGAGCACGGCGGTCAGGATGAGCAGCGGCTCGCTGGAAAGCGATTGCTGATAAGCCTGCAGCGTGCCGGCAAAGAAGCCGCGAATCGTCGACGGCAGTCCCAGCTGCTGTTCCATCCTCTGTATTTCTTCCGTCGCCTGGCTCAGCGACACGCCGGGCGCCAGGTTGAAAGAGGCGGTGACCGAAGGAAAAAGTCCGGTGTGATTGACCTGCAGCGGAGTGGTACCGGTTTGGTTCTTAGTCACGGTGGCCAGCGCTGCGATGTTGTTCAGCCCAGCGGTCCCGGTCGACGATGCCGCTCCGCCAGGACTGAGGTAGATGCTGTTCAACCCCTCCGGCGACTGCCAGAACTGCGGCGCAGCCTCGAGCACGACATAATACTGATTCAACGGGGTGTAGATGACCGAGACCTCCGACTGACCGAAGGCCGAATAGAGTAAGCCGTCGAGCGAATTCGCCGTCTGCCCCAACCGCGCCGCCGCCACGCGATCGTACGTTAGGTACTCCTGCAGTCCGCCATTCTGCTGATCGCTGTTGACGTCCTGCAGGCCGGGCAACTTCTTGATGTTGGCCAACAGAATGGGGCCCCAGTGCGCGAGATCGGGAATGTTGTCGGACTGGATGGTGTATTGATATAACGCGTTGCTGGAGCGGCCGCCGATACGCACGTCCTGTACCGCTTGCAGAAAAGCCGACGCCACGGGTAGCCGGTTCAACTGCGGTCGCAGCCGATTGATAACCTGCGCCGCGGAGACGTTTCCCCGCTGATCCAGAGGTTTCAGCGCGATGTAAATGAATCCGCCATTGCTGGCGCCGTTGCCGCCGGTGTAAGCGTTCACGTGGGCAACCGCCGGATCAGCCTTGATTACTTTCACCAGTTGCAGAACCGAGTAGTTCATGAAGGGAAAGGACGCGTCCTGCGGTCCCTGCACGCCGCCGACCAGAGCGCCGGTGTCCTGCTGCGGGAAGAATCCTTTCGGGATCTTGATGATGACGATGACATTCAACGCGATGGTCAGCGCCAGAACGATCAGCATGAGCGCCGAGTTGTCCAACGCCCACAGCAGCGAGTGCCGGTAAACGTTGAGCATGCCATTGAAGAATTTCTCGCTGAAGCGATAGAGCCGGTTGTGCTTCTCTTCGCGCTTGTGCGCTTTGAGCAGGTGCGCGCACATCGTCGGCGTGGTGGTCAGCGAGACCACCATCGACACTAGAATTGCCGTGGAAAGGGTGACCGCGAACTCACGGAACAATCGCCCGACGATGCCGCCCATCATGAGAATGGGGATAAAAACGGCGATCAGCGAAATACTGATGGAGAAGACGGTGAAGCCGATCTCCTGTGCGCCCTTCAGTGCGGCAGCGAATGGCGCCATGCCATTTTCCAGATGGCGCGAAATGTCCTCCATCACCACGATGGCATCGTCGACGACGAAGCCGGTGGAGATAGTCAGCGCCATCAGCGACAGGTTGTCGAGGCTGTAGCCGAACAGATACATTCCCGCGAAGGTCCCGATCAGCGAGACCGGAACCGCAACCGCGGGAATGAACGTCGCCCGCACGCTGCGCAGGAACACAAACACGATGATGACCACCAGGCAGATGGAAATGATCAGCGTCGTCTCGACATCGTGTACGGAGGCGCGGATGGTGGTGGTGCGGTCGAGGACGATGGTGAACTTGATGCCCTGGGGCAGGACCGCCTGCAGAAACGGCAATTGCGAGCGAATGCGCTCAACTGTCTGAATAATGTTCGCGCCCGGCTGACGGAAGATGATCACGGTGACCGATTTCGTCCCGTCCATGTAGCCCGCGGTGCGGATATTCTGGGTCGAATTGATAACATCGGCGACATCGGAGAGCCGCACCGCGTTGCCGTTGTGATAGCCGATGATCAGCGGCTTGTAATCGCGGGCACGCGAAATCTGGTCGTTGGTGATGATGTCGGCTGTCGCCACATCGTTGGAGATCTGGCCGCGCGGCTGCAGCGTGTTCTGCAGGCTGAGAACGGCCTGTAGATTCGATAGCGTGAGGCCGAAGCTTTCCAGCTTGGTGGGATTCGCTTCCACGCGAACCGAGGGCGTCGCCCCTCCGCCCACGAACACCTGCCCCACTCCCTGAATCTGCGACAGCTTCTGCTCCAGAATCGTCGACGCCTGATCGTAGAGTTGCGTCACGTCATACTTTTCCGAGGTGAGGCTCAGGATCATGATGGGGGCATCGGCAGGGTTGACTTTGCGATAGGACGGATTCTGCGGCAAGTTGGCGGGAAGATAAGTGCGAGCCGCATTGATGCCGGCTTCCACGTCGCGCGCCGCGCCGTCGATATCGCGGCTGAGATCGAACTGTAAGGTGACGGAGGTGCTGCCCAGCGAGCTGGACGAGGTCATTTCGCTGACCCCGGCGATATGTCCAAGCTGCCGCTCCAGCGGCGTTGCTACCGACGAGGCCATGATTTGGGCGCTGGCGCCGGGAAGGCTCGCGCTTACCGAGATGGTTGGAAAGTCCACCTGCGGCAGTGGTGCAACCGGCAGTTCGATGAACGCCACGGCGCCGGCGATGGCGACCGCGATGGTAAGCAGCGTGGTCGCAACCGGCCGGTGAATAAATGGAGCAGAGATGTTCATGCCTGCTCCGGATCGGGTGAAGACAGGCGATCAGGGCCTTGATCCTCGGGCGGCAAACTGTCCCCCGCCATGTCGCTGGGCCGACGTCCCGTAAGCCGCTGACCTAACCTGTCGAAAAAGATGTAAATGACCGGCGTGGTGTAGAGCGTGAGGACCTGACTCACCAGCAGTCCGCCGACGATGGCGATACCGAGTGGGCGGCGCAACTCCGATCCCAGCCCCCGGCCGAGAGCCAGTGGAAGTCCGCCGAGCAGCGCCGCCATGGTGGTCATCATGATGGGGCGAAAACGGAGCAGGCTGGCCTCATAAATGGCGTCGGTCGCGCTCTTCCCCTCTTCGCGCTCCGCCTCCAGCGCGAAGTCGACAATCAGAATGCCATTCTTCTTGACAATGCCGATCAGCAGGATGATGCCGATGATGGCGACGACGCTGAGGCTCTGGCCAAACAGAATCAGCGCCAGCAAAGCTCCTACGCCGGCGGATGGCAGAGTCGAGAGAATCGTGATGGGGTGAATGAAGCTCTCGTACAGAACTCCCAGCACGATGTAGACCACAACCAGCGCGGCCAGAATTAACAGGGGTTCATTGGTCAGCGAATTCTTGAAGGCCGCCGCCGTGCCTTGAAAGTCGGCTTGCAGGCTGGCCGGGAAATGGATGTTGGCGGCAACCTTGTCGATCGCCTCGATCGCGTTACCCAGCGCGGCCTTTGGCCCGAGATTGAAGGAGACGGTTACGCAGGGGAACTGTCCCTGATGATTGATGGTGAGCGCTTCTTTGGTTGTCTGCAGATGCGTGAAGGCGTTCAACGGAACGGCGTTAGCCGGGGTGGACGTCGACGCCGTATTGGGCGTGGGAGCCGGCGGCGACGGATACAGGGTGGTGGCCGGCGGAGTGAAAGTCGCGGTCGACGGCGTGTACAGCACCGACGTTGTCGTGGAGTTGGATCCAGCGGAAGCTGACGCTGAAGCCGAGTAGGATGCAACCGCGCTGACGCCGGAAGACGAGGACGACGCGTTCGACTGCACGTAGAGATATCCCAGATTCGACGGGGTCTGCTGCCACTGTGATTGCGTCTCAAGAATGACGTGATACTGGTTCAGCTGGGTGTAAAGCGTGTTGATCTGCCGCTGGCCGTAGGCGTCATACAGCGTGTTATCGATGGTATTGGGTGCGATGCCCAGGCGCGAAGCGGTTACGCGATCGATCGTCAGATAGAGAGCCCGTGCATTCGTCTGCTGATCGGTAGCGACATCCTCAATCTCCTTCAGGCCTTTCAGCTGGTTGACGAATTGGTTCGTCCACTGATTGAGCTCGTTGCTGTCCGGATCCTCCAGCGTGTACTGATACTGGGTGCGGCTCACGCGGTCGTCCACCGTAATGTTCTGTACCGGCTGCATGTAGAGGGTGATCCCCTGCACCTGCTGCAAACTGCCGGAAAGGCGGCGAATCACGTCGGAAGCGCTCAGGTG
>JASHXK010000351.1 GCA_030043575.1 Terriglobales bacterium | reverse complement strand
CGGCGAGGCGCACCTTTTGAATTGCGCTCTCGCGAGTAAACGGAGGTAGCGGCGGACGGGTTGGGATGGTTGCGGTTGCCATGATTTTTCTCCTCGAGCCGAGCGCTCAGTGGACTTGTCACTTGCGCGGCCGAGTCCCCGACAGGTCACAAGTCATGCGATAACACGGTTGCGCCAAGGAGCCTGCCTGCGATTTTCTCCGTAGTCGGGCGGAGCGAGAAAAGGACCGATCCCGTAAGTTGCTGATTTGTTCTTGGTGGGCAGTGCAGGACTCGAACCTGCGACCTCCTGCTTGTAAGGCAGGCGCTCTAACCAACTGAGCTAACCGCCCGGCGAAATCATGGGCAACGAAGAGCGAAGCGGCTCTTCGAGTGTACATCGACCACGCGATGACGGTAAACGAGGGTCGCTCTCGTCCGAATCGCCTGCCGGGTTGTGTCAGGGCACGACTTCCAGTCGTGCCGAGAAATCACAGCGATGGCTGGGCTTCAGCCCCTGCAAACCCGTTCAGGGGCTAAAGCCCATATTCCATGTGGCCGTTTGCGGCACGGCTGAAGCCGTGCCCTGACACGAAGCAAACAGACGATTGACAGATTGTGGCTGCGCTAGCCCGCGGCGGTGAATTCCACCAGCAGCTGCAGGCGCTGACGGGCGTGTCCGCTGTCGATGGAGTATGCCGCCAGAGGCACGGCATCCGCGATGTGATCAGCGTGGCCAGCGGCTACCAGTGCAGCGGCGGAATTCAGCAAGACGACATCGCGACGGGCGGAGCGCTCGCCATCCAGCACGGCGCGAATGATCGCTGCGTTTTGTTGCGCATCGCCGCCGGCGATGTCCTCCAGCGAAGCGCGCCGCAGTCCGAAATCTTCCGGCGCGACCTCGTAGACGCGCACCTGTCCGTTGCGCACTTCGGCAATCTTACTGGGACTGGTGATGGTGATCTCGTCCAGGCCATCGCGACCATGAACCACCAGTGCGCGTCGCACGCCGAGCTCGCTGAGCGCCTCGGCCAGCTTTTCTACCAGCTCGGCGGAATAGACCCCGACCACCTGCGCCGACGCTCTGGCCGGATTGGTAAGCGGCCCCAGCAGATTGAACACCGTTCGCAAGCGCAGATCGCGACGCGCCGGTTGCACGTACTTCATCGCAGAGTGCATTGCCGGCGCGTAGAGAAACGCGATGCCAGTCTGTTGCAGGCAGGCGAGGGTGCGCGCCGGCGGCAGGCCGATGTTCACGCCGAGTGCCTCCATCACGTCGGCCGAGCCGCACTTGGAGCTGATACTGCGATTGCCGTGTTTGGCCACGCGAACTCCGGCGCCGGCAATGGCTAGCGCAGTCGCAGTCGAGATGTTGAAGGTGCCGCTGGTATCGCCGCCAGTGCCACAGGTGTCCACCAGCGCATCGCGTTCGGTGCCGCTCAGATCCAGTGACTCGCCGTCGTCGGTCTTCAGCACCGTCGCCTCGTCGCGAATAGCCTGCGCAAAACCGACGACCTCCTCCACCGTCTCGCCCTTCATGTGAAGGGCGACCAGCAGCGCTCCGATCTGCGCATCGGTGCATTCTCCGCGCAGGATCTGCGCCATCACCTCGCGTGACTCTTCGCGGCTGAGGGAAGAGCCGTGGTTGGCGACCTTGTGCAGCGCATCGAGGATCATGGGGTAGAGCTAGAGTAGCATTCGAGAAGGAGCGATTAGCCACAAACCAACGCTGTGTCATCCTGAGCGGAGGATCGCCTCTTTTGCGATCCGGAGTCGAAGGACCCTTATCGTGGGCAGAGGGCCGCGCGACACGTGTCGGCGTCGTGCGATATTGATATCGTGAAGTGCTTCCGAACATGGTTCACTCTCGCGCTTGTGGTGATGACGCTTGCTATCGGTGCTCGCGCTCAACAAACCTATCTCGGCATGGATCGCAATGATTATCCCGGCGATGCGGCGATGGCCACGCTGCGTAAGACCTTCGCGTTCACGGGATATTGGCTGAACAAGCCGCCGGGAGCGAATCGCAACAGCTGGCACGGCAAACGCAGCCGGCTCGAAGCCATGGGCTATGGCTTCCTGCTGCTTTTCAACGGACGCGAATACGCGCAGTTGAAGGCTTCGGGCAATGCCGCGCGCACCGGCAGCAACGATGCAGCCGTGGCGGTGCGAGCGGCGCAACGCGAGGGCTTTCCCAAAGGTGCAATTATCTTTCTCGATCAGGAGCAGGGTGGGCGCATGTTGCCCGAGCAGCGCGCCTATATTCATGCCTGGATCGACGATGTGGCGCGCGCAGGCTATCGCGGTGGCGTGTATTGTTCGGGAATTTCATTTCCTGAATCTGCGGGGGTTTCCGTGGTTACGGCCAACGATATTCGTGATCATGCGGGCTCGCGCCAGATCCATTTCTTCATCAGCAACGATCAGTGTCCGCCGGCGCCGGGCTGCGTGTTTCCGCAACCGCCGCCCAAGCCTGTCAGTAGCGGCGTTTTTTTCGCTGACGCGTGGCAGTTCGCACAGAGTCCGCGGCGTCCGGAGATGACCGCGGCCTGCCGGCAAACCTACGCGCAGGATAACAACTGCTATCCGCCAAGTAGCGCGCCGGCAGCGGGCGTGTACGTGGATGTGGATAGCGCGAAGTCGGCCGACCCGTCGCAGGCGAGAGGGAAGTAAGCTTAGCTAAGAACAGGCCCAGGCGATACGGGTGGAGCACGCCTTCAGGCGTGCAGAGATGACCCGATGGTAAGGCCCGCGCTTCAGCGCCTGAGGTAACGTCTTACCTCAGCGGCTAAAGCCGATTCATAGATGGGGCTTCTGCTGCACCGCTGAAGCGGTGCTCCACCCCCGATGAGGGAATTCAGTTCTGCTTCGAATGTCAACCGAACGAACTCCATCCCGCGCCGAAATGGAATATGCCGCATCGCTGCTGCGCGCGGGCCGGCTGGTTGCGTTTCCAACCGAAACTGTCTACGGCCTCGGCGCCAATGCGCTGGATGAGCTGGCGGTGCGCCACATCTTCGAGGCCAAGGGCCGCCCGAGCACGAGCCCCATCATCGTGCATGTCAGCAGCGTGGAAATGCTGTACAGGGTTGTCGCCGCGTGGCCGGCGACGGCGCAGCTTCTGGCGCAGAAGTTTTGGCCCGGACCGCTGACGCTGGTGCTGAAGAAGCAGCCTGCCATTCCTTCGACCCTTACCGCAGGACTGGACACCGTTGGCGTGCGCATGCCGTCGCACCCGGTGGCGCTGGCGCTGATCGAGGCCGCGCAAATTCCTATCGCCGCGCCCAGCGCCAATCGCTTTGCGCAACTTTCACCCACGACCGCCCAGCATGTGCGTGAGGGACTCGGTAATCGCGTGGATTACGTCCTCGACGGCGGTCCATGCGTGGTTGGGATCGAGTCGACTGTGTTGTCGCTTGCCGAAGGCCTGCCCGTGATTTTGCGGCCAGGCGGAGTCTCGCGGCTGGAAATCGAAAAGCTGATTGGGCTGGTCGTGCAGCGGACATCGGCAGCCGCCGAGGCCCATCCGTCGCCGGGCATGCATCCGCGTCACTACAGCCCGCGTACGAAGCTGTTGCTGGTACGTGACGGCGAGGTGCCACGCGAAGGCGCTGGCGCTTACCTGCAATTGCGGACGCCTACCGTAGGAGAAGTACGCCAGACTGTGCAGATGCCGCTTGCCGCCGCCGCCTACGCCGCTGATCTGTATCGCGTGCTGCACGATCTCGATGCGCGCGGATACGACTGGATTGCGGTGGAGGCGCCGGATGATTCGCCGGAGTGGGAAGCAGTTTGGGACCGGCTGAAGCGCGCCGCCTCTACTCAGTAATTTCCGTAAGAACAATGTGTCATCCCGACCGGGAGCTTCAGCTCGAGTGGAGGGACCTGCTGTCCGTCCATGTGCCCAGGCAACGCGGTGCGAACAGCAGGTCCTTCGACTGCGCGTCCGCCCGCCGCAATAAACGCGGCGGAAAAGCCGAGGCGCGGATACTCCGCTCAGGATGACATCTACGAGAGTGCGCACTACCGGCCGGCTCTATCAAGCAGTAGGAATCTCGCTCATGCTACAGTCGAGGCCTCAACGTCGCGACTGCCTTGACTCCCGCGCCCGCTAACTCGCCTCAGCCAGAATCCTCGCCGCATCTGTTACGCCAGGTTGGGCTCTTCGACGCGACCATGATTGTCATGGGCGGCATCATCGGCGCCGGTATCTTCATCAACCCCTACGTCGTCGCACGGCAGGTACACACGCCGGTGCTCATTCTCGGTGTGTGGATCGCCGGCGGCGTGGTCGCCATGCTTGGCGCATTTGTCTATGCCGAGCTGGCATCGCGACGTCCGGCGGTTGGCGGGCAATACGCCTACCTGCGCGAGGCGTTCCATCCCGCGGTTGGCTTTCTCTACGGATGGGTGCTGCTGCTGGTGATTCAAACCGGCGGCATGGCTGCGGTGACCGTTACGTTTGCGAGATATTTCCTGGAATTGACTTCGTGGCACATCTCTGAGCGGCTTCTGGCTGTCGTCACGCTGGTTGCACTCACTGTTATCAATTGCCTGGGCGTGAAGCTGGGCAGCCGCATGCAAAGCGTGCTGATGGTGCTGAAGATCGCCGCCATCGCAGGATTGATCGCCGCGGGACTGTTCGCGGTGCGCGCGCCGCATCCGTTGCTGCAGCCTGTGCTGGATCGCGCGCCGTCGTTCGATCTGCTCACGGCAATCGGCGCAGCGATGGTGCCTGTGCTGTTTGCATTCGGCGGATGGCAGACTACGAACTTCATCGCGGAAGAAATCAAGGAGCCGCGAAAGAATCTGTCGCGCGCGCTGGTGTTGGGGGTGGCGGGCGTGATCGTGCTCTACGTTGGCGTAAACTTCGTCTGCGTGCGGACGCTGGGGCCGCAAGCGCTGGCGGAGACGCATGTGCCCGCGACGACGGTCATGCGCGTCGCGATGGGCGATGCGGGAGCGCGCCTGATCGCCCTGGGCATCACGATCTCGACCTTGGGATTCCTCAGCCAGTCAGTGCTGACCGCGCCGCGAGTTTATTTTGCCATGGCGCGCGACGGGCTGTTCTTTCGGAGCGTCGCGAAAGTTACGCGGCACACGCACGTCCCGGCCGTAGCGATTGTCCTGCAAAGCGTGTGGACGATTGTGGTCGCGCTCTCTGGCCGCTACGAGCAGATCCTCAACTACGTCGTCTCGATGGATTTTCTCTTCTTCGGGCTGACGGGCGCGAGCCTGTTTGTTTTTCGTCGTAAGGAAGGAGCGGCGGGGAACGGATACCGCGTGCCGGGCCATCCGTTGACCACTGCCATATTCGTCCTGATATGTTGGATAGTTGTCCTCAATACGATTTACAAGTATCCAAAGAACAGCTTGCTGGGCATGGCGATTCTGCTGCTGGGCTTGCCCGTGTATGCGTTTTGGGCAGCGAAACAGAATCGCGGACGATCCATGCAGGGCTGAAACATCCCGGCTTCAATCCCACGTAAACTGAACGCTATGCCATCTCGCACGCTCGCCGCTTCGTCTTACATGCAGTATGCCAAGCTGCGCTCGGAGGCCAAATACAACCTGGCTGCCAGCGGAGTTATGAGCTATCCGCTCGCCGAACTTCCGATCAAGCTCGAGGATCTGGAAATCAACGGCCCGACTCTGTATGGGTATGAGCCCCTGGTGGAGCGGCTGGCGAAGCTGAACGGCGTGACGACTGACTACGTGGTGACCGCCCAAGGCACATCGCTGGCCAACCATCTTGCCATCGCAGCAACGCTGGAGCCCGGCGAAGAAGCTCTGGTCGAGTGGCCGACCTATGAGCTGCTGACCACTACGCTGCAATACCTCGGCGCAAAAGTACGGTTCTTCGATCGCGGCTTGGAGCAAGAATTCCGCGTCCATCCCGAAGAAGTGGAGCGGAAGATTACTCCGCAGACGCGGCTGATTGTTTTGACCAATCTGCACAATCCCAGCGGCGTGCTGATTGATGAAGCAACGCTGTGCGCTGTCGGCGAGATCGCGCGAAAGAACAATGCGCGGGTGCTGGTCGACGAGGTTTATCTGGAATCGCTGTTTGAGCAGCGCCCGCGTCCGGCGATTCACCTGGGCGATCAGTTTCTGGTAACCAGCAGCCTGACGAAAGCATACGGCCTGAGCGGGGTGCGTTGCGGATGGGTGCTGGCCAATCCGGAGCTGGCGCGACGCATGCGGCTCATTCACGACTTGTATGGCGTGAACGCAGCATTTCCGGCAGACCTGATCAGCGTGATAGCGCTGGATCATCTCGATCGCGTGGCCGTGCGTGCGAAGCAACTGCTCAACGCGAACCGCCCGGTGCTGGATACGTTTCTGCGATCGCGAGACGACCTTGCGTATGTTCGTCCGCAATTTGGCACGGTTGCGTTTCCTAAACTGCAGAACGGAAGCGTGGATCAGCTGGATCGCCTGCTGCGCGAGAAGTACGAGACGGGAATTGTGCCGGGCAAATACTTTGGCGAGGAGCAGCATTTTCGCATCGGCATCGGCGGCGACCCGGAGATGACGCGCATCGGCTTCGAGAGGCTGGGCAAGGCGCTGGATGAGATGGGGCAGTAGCTCCGGAACAATCCTCGCTCACTGACATTCCTTCCTGCGCGGAGCACTGCTTCAGCAGTGCTGGTTGTAATCCAGAACAGACAACGGTTTTAGCCGCTGCGGCTCTTGCAAACCGTACCTCAGGCGCTAAAGCGCAAGATTATTATTGGTGCAGCTGCACGCCTGAAGGCGTGCTCCACCCATTTCTGAACAAAACGGCTCGTAGAAGCTTCTTATCTCCGCGGCGGATAGCGTCTGTCGGAGTATTCGCGATATTTCCTCCGGCGTGGAGAACCTGCGTCCCAACTGAAGGCCCCCTTACGCAAAGTGAATTGAGGCTCGCCGCCGTTTTCCGACGGAACCACGCTAAGAATGTCGAAGCGGCACGGCGGACGATCGCCGGGCAGGCGCCGCAGATAGCGCTTGGCTACGGCAAGAATATTGCGCTGTTTCTTGATGTTGACCGCGGTTGAGGGCGGTGCGAAGCTGTCGTCCATGCGCGTTTTGACTTCGACAAAACACAAAACCCCGTCATCCCAGCCGATGAGATCGATCTCTCCGCGATTCTGCGGCACGCGGAAGTTCGTCGCCACAAAGCGATAACCAAGGCTCTTCAGATAGAAGTACGCTTCGGTTTCGCCCTGGCGGCCGAGACGCAGGTGAGCCGGTTCGTGCGAGGCAGGAGCGATCCTTTGAAGCACGCGAATCAGAGATTGGGTGAGCCCTGCCATGGCCATTCGCAAAGTCGATATGTGAACTCTAGCGATTTCGTTCGGCTCGGCCAGTGACGGTGCTCACGACAAGTTGTGAAGCCATGGTTCCAGCTATGCCGCCTGCTGGAGCCGGCTCAGGATGACGGGTAAGTGCCGAGACGCTGGCCTGAAGGCCAGCTCTACCTGTGATCTTCCAATCGGGAGAATAATCAACCCTTCTAGAATGGTCCTGTGGGGAGTTCTCATAAAGAAAAAGACATTCTGAAGCTGTTGCCTGCCCCGAAGCGGCCGCCCAGGCTCACGGCGCGGCGAATCGGTATTCACACTTCAACCGCTGGAGGCGTGGAGTTCGCGGCGGCGCGCGCGTATCGGCTAGGGTGCAATACCTTTCAGATCTTTTCATCCAGTCCGCGACAGTGGAAGCCGTACGAGCTGGCGGCAGCGCAGTGTGTGGAGATGAATCGGCTGCGCGAGCGCTACGATCTGAAACCGCTCGTGATTCACGCTAACTACCTGGTCAACGTTGCCGGCGGCAACTCGGAGTTTCATGCCAAGTCGATCGCCGCCTTTCGCGGAGAAGTGGAACGAGCCCTAGCCCTCTGTGCCGAATTTCTGGTGCTGCATCCCGGATCGTTTCGTGGCAGCAGCCGCGAAGAAGGCTTGCAGCGCGCCGCTCTGGCGATCGAACAAGCCGTAGATGGTCTCGCGATCTGGAGCCACGGCCTGCGCATTCTCGTCGAGAATACGGCCGGCTCGGAGTTCTCGCTGGGCGGTAATTTCGAGCAGGTTGCCGAACTGCTCTATCTGCTGGGCAAGGTTGTTCCGTCGGGAGCGTGCATCGATACCTGCCACACGCATGTTTCCGGTTATGACATCGTCAGCGACGAAGGCTTCGCCGATACCCTCGATCAGCTCGATCGCACCGTTGGGCTGCGCAAGGTCTACGTCTGGCATTGCAATGATGCCAAGGCTGAGCGCGGATCGAAGCTGGATCGCCACCAACACATCGGGAAGGGAAGTATCGGGTTGAAGCCGTTCCGCCGATT
>JASHXK010000350.1 GCA_030043575.1 Terriglobales bacterium | reverse complement strand
TTTCGATCCCAACAAGAAATATCCGGTGCTGGTCTATGTGTACGGCGAGCCAGCTGCGGCGACGGTGACCGACGCGTGGAGCGGCTCCAGACGGCTGTTTCATGCCCTGATCGCGCGCCAAGGGTACCTGGTTGTGAGCTTCGACAACGAAGGTACGCCCGCTCCCAAAGGCCGGGATTGGCGCAAGAGTGTCTACGGCGATGTCGGCGTGCTCTCTTCGGTGCAGCAGGCGGATGCGATACGCGAGTTGGCGAAGGAGCGTTCGTACGTCGACTCCTCCCGCCTCGCCATCTGGGGATGGAGCGGCGGCGGATCCAACACTCTCAACATGATGTTCCGTTATCCCGGTCTATTCAAGGCGGGAATCGCAGTTGCGCCGGTCGCCGATCAACGTCACTACGACACCATCTATCAGGAACGCTACATGGGTCTGCCGCATGAGAATGTGCAGGGCTACCATGACGGCTCCGCGATCAACTTCGCCCAGAATCTCTCGGGCAAGCTGCTGATCGTGCACGGTTCAGGCGACGACAACGTGCATTTCCAAGGGACCGAGTTGCTCATCAACCGGCTCATCGAGTTGGGCAAGCCCTTCGACATGATGGATTACCCCAATCGCACGCATGCGATCTCCGAAGGACCGGGCACGTCGTATCACATCTATAGCCTGATCGCGCGTTATCTGGAGGAGAACGTTCCGCCTGGAGCGGTCAGTCCTTGATTGGTGAGTCGCCAAGGAATTACAGGCCCGTCACACCGCGGCTCGCAGGGCGATCTTACGGGGGTACACGTCACGGCAGAACGCGAAAACCGTGTTTAAGTACGCAGGCGAAAGGATTTGGCTGCCCCCCAGGGATTCGAACCCCGATATGCTGATCCAGAGTCAGCTGTCCTGCCGTTGAACGAGGGGGCAGCAATAAGCAGGATGGCGCGGAATACCGCGCCACCTCGATTCTATGGGCAGCGCGAATCGAGCGTCAACCCAGTGGTGTCCTAATTTGAATCTGAAATTAGGACACCACCGCCAACCGCGAAGACTGACAAGCGCTGTCTTCCGTCTATTTAAGACAGCAGTGGCTGAGATCGCCTAGAGAACCACATTCTCGACCCTGACGCGAGGCCTACTTGTCAGACAGGGCGCAATCCTGATGTGACACCGAATTGCAAGTGCCGAGCACAACCAAGTTGCCTTCGTATAGGAAGATGAAGTCCTCGGTCAGGGAACCTCATAATTCTCGGATTTCTTGAACCGCGACAAACATCTTCCAAAAGAGCAAACCCAGTGCGAAGTTACTTCGCGATATCACAATGAAGCAGATTCGAGGGCAGCCGCGATAGGAACAGTTTCTGAAATCAGTTAACGCCCGAACACCTGCCCTCATGCGCTTTTGCTGACGTCCGTGCTTTGCAGGCTTTTGCGTTTGAGTTTTCAGGACAATTCGGCTCCTCCCCGAGAAGCGATGGTATTGATCGAAAAGAGCGTCGGGATCCCGGCAATTCCTCCGACGCTTTTCTTGCCGGCACCCTCAGGGTTTTGTATGCGTGAGATGGACATGCAGGCAGTTGCGGCGCAAGGATCTGACGTGCAAAGGCCTGTTGGGGACGGACATCCGGTATTTTCGCAGGGGACATACTGGGAGAATGTGTGGCCTTTGGGCAAAGGCCAATAATCCTGCCAAACGGTTTATTTTCATACGATTAACGTAAGATCCGCGCTGCCGTTGGTTACTACGCTGCGGAAATGTGGTTACCATCGTGCACTTTCGTAACTTGACCATGCTATAAATTTTGCTTTACACCGCAGTACTTCCTGCGACAATACCGTGGCAGGTCCGAAATGTCAGGCTGGACGATGCTTGCGCCCGCCAGCGCAGACTGAGAGATTTTCTTTCTCGACGAATTGCCCTATAAATGGGGCACACGTTATTTCCGGGCCGAACGATTCCGGTATCGAGCAATAACTGAAAGGAGCTCTATGTCCTCTCTCATGTGGTCTGCATTGGAGAAGCTTGATGCAAGTGTGCAAAGCATTCAATCCCAGGTGGAGTGGCTGCGCGCCGCCCTGGAGATTGACGAGACGCAACTGAGCCACAGTCTGGCCGAAGCGCGGCATAACGTAGCCATGCTGCGCGACCTGATTCGGGCCGAGCGCCCGGACGCCAGTTGGAATGATCGCGCGGATCTGGAGATGCTGATTCATGAGCTGGAATTGGCAGCCCAGGCGCGGCGCAATCAGCAGCGGCGCACGAAGCTGCTGGAGCTTGCGGCCGAGCTGGAAGCCGGCAGGGTCAAACATCGCTTTGAGGCTCGCAGCACTGCGTTGAATACTCTGCGCGTCGAGGCAGTGAAGCAGTTGCGCACCGAAGCCGCTCGTTCCGATCAGGAGAAGGAGCTTCCCGGACCCGAAGCCGGGGAGTGGGTGCACTGGGCCTGCAATCTGCAGGAATCGAGCGACGGCATGACGCTCACCGAGCTGCATAGGGATTTCCCTGCGTTAGATCGCTTCGCCGGTGAAATGGAGGAGAGCTATTGGGTCGCGGGCGACCGGAACCGGCCAGCGGCGGAGCCGATGGTTCGACCCATCACTTCATCCAAGACTGTCACCCCCATTACCCAGGATCGGAGGGGTGTGGGCGCGTGATAACCAAAGTGTGAAAGGACCTATGTATGTCTTCTTCCATTTCGTCTGCACTGCAAAAACTCGATGGCAGTCTATTGGCCCTTCAATCTGAAGTGGACTGCCTGCGAGCAGGGTTGGAGGTTGACGAGGAGAAAGTACGGCAGAGACTTGCAGAAGCCCGCGAGCATGCGACTACCGTTCGCGACTTGATTCGCGCGGAACGTGGGGATGCGAAATGGGACGATCGGCAAGCTCTGAACCTGCTCATCCACGAGTTGGATGTTGCCGCACATCAGCAGCTGAATGAGCAACGGCGCACGCGGTTGCTGGAACTGGCCGGCGAGTTCGAAGCCGGCAGTATCAAGCATCGTTTTGACTCTCGCGTTTCGGCACTGAATGCGCTCCGCAGCGAAGCCATCGATCAACTGCGCGCCGATGCGGCACTGCCGGAACAGGAAAAGATTCTGCCCGGGCCGGATGCGGGTGAATGGCTGCATTGGGCGTGCAATCTGCAGGAGGAAACCGATGGTTCGGTTTTCGAAGGGCTGCGCCGGGATTTCCCTGCTGTCGAGCACTTCACCAGCGAAATGGAGGAGAGCTATTGGGTTCCCGGGATCCGGGCGGCCGTAACTTCGACCCCAACTACAACTCCACAACCTGCTGTTAAACCGGCTAAGGAACCCGAACCGGCTGTTGCCCCAGTTCCGGCAGCCAAGCAGGCCGCGTCCGCGGCTGCTCCGGCACCCGCCGCAAAGCGGCCTTCACCGGTTGAAACAGCAACTCCCGCAGCCAAAGAAACAAAGCCCATTGAACCGGTGATTCGCCCGGACAGGAAACCGGCTGCCGAACCAACTGCCCCCACTCGCACCAAGGTAGCCGCTGCTACGGTCGCCATCCCGCAACAGACTCCGGCGCCCACCATGACCGCCCAGGTGGCACCGCCGGTCGCCAGCGCAAAGGCTGTGGAGCGTCCAGCCAAGGAATCTCGGCCTGCCGCCGAGCCCGTTCGGCCCTCCGCTCCGGCAAAACAGTGGCAGGCGGCCGCAACTGCCCCGGCCAAAGATCCGGCAGAAAAAAAGACAGTGGCGGCCACAAGCGTTGGTACCTCGGCACCGGTGGCAGCGGTGCGGATGAAGTATTGCGATAAGTGCGGCAGCACCTATCCTGCCCAGTTCAATGTCTGCCCGATCGATACCTCACCTTTGCGATTCACCAACGAACCAGCAACCACAGCTCGCGATGGTTCAGCGGTTGTAGATGGAGCAGCTGTGGCTACCGCCGTAACCGCGGCGCACATCAGTTCCACGTCGCGCACCGCCGAAGAGCCTGCCGAAGGCGCACGCGAATCCTCCAAAGTTGACTTCGCGGAGCTGCGAGCGACTTTGCGTCAGCACTCCGAAGAAGAGGCACATGTCGCGGAAGAGCACCGCGGTCCCGATTGGCAAGCGCTCCTGCGCGATAAAGATTGGCGTGCCCTGGCCGCCAATCCGGTGGTGCTGGCAGCCGCCACACTCGTCCTGATTCTGCTGGTGGGCGGCATCTTGTGGAGAGCGCATCGCAGCCGTGTCTCCAATGATTCGGTTCGCGCCATGGAGAAGGCTCCGGACCAGCCCACCAGCAATCCGCAACCGGCACTGGACACCTCTGCAGTTGCAGCGACGCCGACGACGGTAAATGCCAACGCTGCAACGCCGAGCCAGCCGAAACCAGCCGAGCAGAATGCCGGCAAGCAGCCGCCGAATGTCCAGCAACCGAAGCCGGCAAACGACACTCAGAACTCAGCCAAGCCGGCGGAAGTGTTGAGCCTGCCCATGCCGGCGCCGCGCGACGTGGCCATGGCGAAAAAACCCGAGCCTCCGGCAAATGACACGATTGAACCGCCGAGTTCCATCCCGGGGGCCCTTCCCAACACTTCTCCCAACAACTTGGGAGCGATTGCGAAGGACGTTCCCGTTGCCGTGCCTACTCTGACGCAGCAGAAGTTGCGGGTGTCGTCGGGGGTCGCGCAAGCTCAGCTGACGCACAACGTTAATCCGCAATATCCGCCCGAGGCCTTCCAGTCGCGGGTTCACGGCACCGTGGTGTTGCAGGCGGTAATCGGAAAAGATGGCGGGGTCAAGAACCTGAAGGTGGTAAGCGGTCCTCCCATGCTCATCAAAGCAGCGACGGAGGCCGTCAAACAATGGCGTTACAAGCCGTTTACGCTGAATGGAGAACCAGTGGAGGCTGACACCCAGATTAACGTCAACTTCACTCTGGGGAATCAATAACGCTCGCCTTAAACGCAGGAGGGCGGGGGCGACGGAAGCTCTTTTAGCAAGCTCTTGCTGACCACACCGAAGGCTGGATTTTGCCGCTGCAATCGTGTCTTCCAGATTTGCCCAGTTGTGAGGGAACCCATATGTCTTCTGCCTTTTGGTCTGAATTGGCAAAACTCGATGACAGTCTTCTGGCCATTCAATCCCAGGTTGACTGGATGCGAGCCGGTTTCGAATTTGATGACGATCAGTTGATGCAGAGTTTGACAAAAGCTCGCCAGCATGGCGCGACGGTGCGCGATCTGGTACGGGTGGAACGTGCGGATGCCGAGTGGAGCGATCGCGAATCCCTGGAACGCTTGATTCATGAGTTGGAGGTCGCCGCCCAGGAGAGGCGCAACCAACAGCGGCGGAATAAATTGCTGGAGCTGGCAAATGAGCTAGATGCCGGGACTGTCACACATCGACTGGAAGCTCGCGCGACGGCGCTCGTGAAACTGCGCCAGGAAGCGGTCAAGCAGTTAAGGACGGAAGCCACTGCGGGCGGCCAGGTGAAGGATCTTCCCGGCCCAGCCGCCGGCCAGTGGCTGCATTGGGCCTGCAACTTGCAAGAAGAAAAGGATGGCTTCATTCTCTCGCGTCTGCGCAGGGATTTCGCGGCGGTGGAGCGCTTTGTCGCCGCGATGGAAGAGAGCTACTGGGTACCGGGAAAAGTTGCTCCCGAAAGTTTAAGCCAGCCGTCGGAGGGCCCTGCTCGACCGAAGACGCCGTCATCGTCACGGGGCGCACCTGTGTTCGCGACCGACCCCGGTCAAGGCAAGCCAGCCCAGGGCGTGAGATCTCAAGTTGATCAGGTGACCACCCGCACCGGCAGTAACGGTGAGGCGCTCACTGTGCCGCATGAAGTGCGACCCGCAGAATCCGCTTCGCTGACCGAAACCTTGCGGCACCCAGAGCCCGCTACCCGCTGGCAAGCGGCCACCGCTGCCGTTGGCAATGGCGCCTCCAAGCTAGCGCCGCCGCGTTTGAACTATTGTGAGCAGTGCGGGAGCAGCTATCGCGGCGAGTTCCATGTCTGCCCGGTGGACAGCTCGGTTGCGCGAGAAGCCGCCGCCGCGGCCGCTCGTGACAATCACTCCAAAGAGCACGCTGGTGATCGAGCCAGTGGCGCATCCGCCAGACGAGCCGGCTCGCAAGATGAAGCGGCCGTGCAGACCTCAGAAGCTGTGGTTGACTCTTCTGCGGAGTCTGCCGGAAGCGAATTTGAAAGACTGAAAGCGCTCGTCGGCGATGGCTTTTCGGCAGTCGAGGATGATGAGGCGCCTCGGGACCTGCGACGGCGCTGGGCGGAATTCCTGGCCAACAAGCGCATGGTTGCGATAAGCGCAGTGGTCGCGATCATCGCTCTGGGCGGCATTCTCGCCCTTGTCCTACACTACACCGGAAGAAGCAACCAGAAACCGGTCCCGCCGCCTCAGACCGTATCGGCGAAGGTCCCGGACGTCATTCCTGACGCCGATATTCAGAAAAACATTGAGCAGCAGATGGAGACACTGAAAGGCAGTTCCATCCAGGTCGCGGTGCAGGCGGGAGTGGTGACGCTTACCGGCAAGACTGCATCCAAGGCAGATCTGGTGAAAGCCGAAACCTTGGCTGCCGAGTCCGGTGGAGTGAAGCAGGTCACGAACAAAATTCAAGTCGAAGCAGGCAACGGCAAGGGAAGAGGGAAGCGTAACCAGCCCTGACAACCTCAGTGGCGCTGATTTCGTTTGTAAGCACGCACATCAGACCTGTCATCCCGAACGCTGACCCACTACCGCTAATCCTCGATACCTTTTGACGATTGCCGCTGGACATACTTCTGTAACTTACCTTGTTTCTCCAGGGACAGCAGATCGTCAAGCAGCGGATACTTGGCGGAAGGGTCGAAACGCAGAATCGCGCGATAAGCGCGCAAGGTTCCCGCCAGTCCGGCGGCCTGGATCGTCGCCGTGTCCGTCACCTCGGGATGCTCCAGTTGAAACGCAGCCTGCGAGTACATTGCCTGGATGCGGAGCTGCTGGGAATAGGTGTTATTCACCGCGTCCAGCGATTGCAGCTCCTTACAGCAAACTTCGACTTTAACGCTGGGAGTGTTCACGATCCACTCGGTCAGCCACATCCGCTTTGCCAGATTGTCCTTGGCCAGCGGATGATCTTCCAGACTGCGCGTATAGTCCAGAACGCGCGCGCGCTCCTCCGGGCATGAGAAGGTACGCATCTTCGCCGCACACGGCAGGGAAACCGCGGCAAGCACGAGCAGGACGGCAAGTCGATTGCGAGCCATAGTGCCTCTCCCCACGAACTGAGTAGGCCAGCGGATTGTCAAATCATACCTCCAATTAGCCCGGGAAAAGCAAGTAGTTGTTGACTGCGCTGATACAAATCTGTGCAGTTTGTCCCGGCGCACCGGCATTTCGTCACAGGTTAGGAAGTGCGCCGGCGAATTGACCTGCTTCGAGTGTGCTTTCGTCCTGAGAAGGCAGGAAGTTCCGAGAAAAACAGGCGGCTGGAAGCTACGCGTCGTAACCAAACGGATAGTGGACCATCCATCCAGATAGCCGGGAGAGTGTTGGACGGTGTTTCACCAGCCGTATCTCACTGTGAATGCGTTACCGAGTCGCAATCTGCCGCAGCTCACGAGTGGCACGCTTTTTGCTTCATGAAATTGCGTTCGCAGCCAGGAGCGAACTGGCAAGTAGCAAGGAAAGATTGCTACAAGAGGCGATGAAGGCTCGGGGAAGGGAGCGCCCCGAGCCTTCTTTCCATCGGTGTCGGAAAGCCGCTTCGTGGGATAATCGAAGGTCGCCCATGAAGCGCATCGTTCACGCAGCGTGCCCTCATGATTGCCCAGATGGCTGCGCCGTGCTTATCACCGTCGAGGACGGGCGAGCCACGAAAATTCAAGGCGACCCCGAACATCCCATCACGCGTGGATTTCTCTGCGGCAAAGTGGCGAAATACCTGGACCGGGTCTATTCGCCGGACCGCGTTTTGTATCCGATGCGCCGCCTTGCAGCCAAGGGAAGGTACGGCCACGGCGTCTTTCAGCGCATTACCTGGGATGAAGCTTTCGACGAGATTGTCGCCCGCCTGAAGCAGATCAGCGCGGAGTTCGGGCCGGAAGCGATTCTGCCTTATTCCTATGGCGGCAACACCGCGGTGCTGAACGGCGGATCGATGGACCGCCGCTTCTTCCATCGCCTGGGGGCTTCGCGGCTGCACCGCAGTATCTGTTCGCAAGCGGGCGAGGATGCCATCATCTCGGTCTACGGTCGCAAAATGGGCACGGAGCCAGAGCAGTTCCGCCATTCGAAGTACATCCTCGCCTGGGGCGCCAACATTCACGGCAACAACATTCACCTTTGGCCGTTCATTGAAGAGGCACGGCGCGACGGCGCGAAGCTGGTCGTCATCGATCCCTATCGTACGCGTACGGCAGCGGTTGCTGACTGGCACATCCCTATCCATCCCGGGACAGACGTCGCTCTCGCGCTGGGTTTGATGCACGTTATCGTGCGCGAAGGCTGGCACGACGAAGATTACATCTCGCGCTACGCCGAAGGATTCGACGAGCTGAAGGCGCGGCTGCCGGAGTACCCACCGGAGCGGGTGGCGCAGTGGACCGGCGTTGCGAAAGAGGACATCGAGCGGCTGGCGCACGAATATGCGACCACCCGGCCGGCGGTGATTCGTCTGAACTATGGTATTCAGCGCGCGCAGAACGGCGGCTCGGCGGTGCGCGCGGTTTGCATGCTGCCGGTGATCACAGGATCGTGGAAGGAAGTTGGCGGCGGACTGCAGCTCTCCCTCAGCGGCGCCTTTCAATTGGATCGTGCCGCAATGGAGCTTCAGGACCTTGCCTACAAGAATCCGCTTGGACGTCCGGCGCGCGTGGTGAACATGGTGCAGCTCGGCCAGGCACTGACCGAACTGGACAGTCCTCCGATCAAAGCGCTGATGGTCTATAACAGCAACCCAGCAGCGGTGTGTCCTGAGCAGCATCTGGTCAGGCGAGGTCTGAAGCGGGACGACTTGTTTAGTGTCGTCCACGAGCAGTTCTTCACCGACACCACCGACTTTGCCGATATCGTGCTGCCGGCCACAACGTTTTTCGAGCACAAGGATCTGGTCCCGGCTTATGGGCACTATTACTTGCAGGTTTCGCACCAGGCGATTGAGCCGCTGGGCGAGTGCAAATCCAACGTAGACTTGTTTCGCCAGCTCGCCCTGCGGATGGGCTTTGAGGACGAGTGCTTCCACGATCCCGCCGATTCGATGATCGATGCGGCGCTGGCCTCGGGAGTTCCTCAGCTGAAAGGGATTACGCGTGAGCGACTGGAGCATGATCCCTATGTGCGGCTGAATTTGGACGGCGGCGGCAACGGCAAGCCCTGGTTGCCATTTGCCAAGGGCTTCGCGACGCCGAGCGGTAAAGCTCATTTGCACAACCAAGAGCTAATCGCCTTGGGAATGGATCCCGTCGCGTCGTTCATCCCACCCGAGGAATCGCGTCACCGTGCGGCAGGGAAACGATATCCACTCGAGCTGCTGGCACGCAAGGCGGATAACTTTCTTAATTCGACATTCGTCAATCTCCCGACCCACCAGAAAATGGAACCGCATCAGGGCGAATTGGAAATCTCCATCGAAGACGCCGAACCCCGGGGGATCGCTGACGGTGATCGTGTTCGCGTCTTCAACGATCGCGGCGAAATCTTTCTGCGCGCTCGTGTGGAAAGGCCGTCCACTTCAGCAACTGCAAGAAACGGGCGGCATAGTGCGGTACAGCCCGGCGTAGTCGGCGCTCGTCTCGGTTGGGCGAAGCTGGCGCCGGGCGGTCTTAACATCAACGTTCTGACCTCGGCACGGCTTACCGATCTGGGTGGTGGTGCTACGTTCTATTCCACTCTGGTGCAAGTCGAGCGCGCCGCAGCAACTTCCGGCGGCAGCGAGGGTTAGCGTAGCTGTCGCATCGCAATCGGCGAACGGTTTAGGGTTTACGAACCGCTGCGCCCGTACCGTATAATTGCGCTTTCATCAACCTTAACTACTGAGGGTTCCGCTATTTCTTGCCACCGTCAGGTTGGGCTCACGATGCTTTCGCATCGCGGGACACGCAGTTGCGCCAGGGCGATCGGGTTTTTTCTCGCACTCCTACTTTTCACCGCCACAGCCCTGGCCCAGCAGGACGTGATCTCGGATATCGTCATCCGGGGCAACCGCCGTATCCCAGCCGAGACCATTCGGGCCCGCATGTTTACCAAGGCGGGCGACGTCTACGATCAGGCAGCGCTGGAGCGGGACTTTAACTCGCTGTGGAACACAGGATACTTCGACGATCTGCGCCTGGAGCGCGAGCAAACCAGCAAGGGCTGGATCATCTATGTCTATGTGAAGGAAAAGCCCACGATACGCGAGATCAAGTATGTGGGCTTGAGTTCCATCTCGCAAAGTGACGTTCTCGACAAGTTCAAGGAGCAGAAGGTCGGCCTTACGCAGGAAAGCCAATACGATCCGACGAAGGTGAAGCATGCCGAAGTCGTGATCAAAGAGTTAGAGGCGGCGCACGGGCACCAATTCGCCACCGTGCAGTCGGAGGTGCGGCCCATCCCGCCGGCTGCCGTCTCGCTGACGTTCGTCGTCAAAGAAGGACCGAAGGTCAAAGTCGGCAAGATCAAGTTTGAAGGCAACAAGGCGCTCAGTAATCGCGAGTTGCAGAGCGCCATGAAGAACCTGAAGCCGATCGGCATCCCGCACTCCATTTTCCTGGAAAATCTCTTTGCCCGCACCTATGACTCCACCAAGTTGTCGGAGGACGCCGAGCGCGTCCGGTACTACTACCAGACCAAGGGCTACATGAAGGCGCTGGTCGGCGATCCCAAGACGCAGATTCATGACACCAACGGTGTGAAGTGGTACCTGCCATTCAAGTCATCACCCGGCAAAGCGGTGGACATCACGATTCCGGTGGAAGAAGGCCTGCGCTACCGGCTGAAGGAGATTACCTTCACCGGAAATAAGGCAGTAACGAGTACGAAGGCGCTGCGGGCATTGTTCAAGATCAAAGACGGCGACATCTTTGACTCCGAAGTGGTTCGCAAAGGTCTGGAGTCGCTGCGGAAGGCTTATGCCGCTTTGGGGTACATCAACTTCACTCCGGTGCCGAACACCGAGTTCGATGACGAGAAGCGGCTGGTCAGCTTGCGCATCGATCTCGACGAAGGCAAGCAGTTCTATGTCCGGCGCATCGAGTTTGAAGGCAACACCACCACGCGCGACAAGGTCATTCGCCGCGAGCTAGCGCTGGAAGAAGGCCAGGTCTACAACGGCAACCTGTGGGAGCTCAGCCTGCTGCGCCTGAATCAGCTGCAGTATTTCCAGCCGCTCAAGCCGGAACAAGATTCCGAAATCAAGCAGAACGCGCAGGATGGCACCGTCGACATCACCCTCAAGGTGAAAGAAAAGGGGAAGAACAGCATCGGCTTGACCGGCGGTGTGAGCGGATTGGCCGGCGCCTTCATCGGCATCAATTACACGACCAACAACCTGTTCGGCAAGGGCGAGAGTCTGACGCTGGAATTTCAGATCGGCCAATACCAGCGCAACGAGACGCTGTCGTTCACCCAGCCCTATCTGTTTGACCGGCCGCTGCAGTTTGGCTGGTCGGTCTATCACCGTAGCTACAACTACAACCAGGCAGCGCTGACCCAGATTCAGCTTAACCAGAGCCTGAATCTGCCGGCCAGCTATCAGGCGCTGCTGCAAAACTTCACCCAGACGAGCACGGGATTCACCAGTTCGCTCAGTTACCCCATCCGACGTTCGTTTAAGCGCATTGGAATCACCTATGGCTTCGACGATTCGTCGGTGCAAACCTTCAGCGCGGCCTCAACCGACTACTTTGAGGCTTTGGAGTATCGCAGCATCTCCGGGCCGAATGCGCTTACGGGAATTATCACGAGCAAGGTTGTGCCCAACTTCTCCTACAACAAGATCGACAATCCCCAGCGTCCGCACAAAGGGCAGAGCATCTACTTCGCCAGCGAGGTTGCCGGGCTGGGCGGCAACGTCAAGTACATCAAGCCGGTTACCGAATACAAGCGCTTTATGCCGGTAAACAAGGGACGCAACACCGTGGGCTTCCGCGTTTTGGGCTCGTGGATTACCGGATATGGCGGACAAGTGGCCCCGCCGTTCGATCGCTTCTACGCGGGCGGCGATACCGACATCCGCGGTTTCGATGTCCGTGCGATCTCGCCGGTTTCGTTCTTCCCCACCGCGGTCAGTGTGCCGTTGGAGAATCCGGACGGCAGCACCGTCCCGCTGAATCCCTCCAACCCACGCCAGGGTATCTACACCATCACGGTTCCGATTGAGCAGATCATCTTTCCCGGTGGCGATACCAACATCGTTACCAACCTCGAGTACCGCGTACCCATCGTGGGTCCAGTTACGATCGCGCCGTTTGTCGACACGGGATGGGATTTCATTTCGAATGCGAACCAACTGACCATCGCCGGTCCCCAGGTCAGCAGCCTCGCTACAACGGTGTTTGGCTGCCCAGCCCTGAACTCCAGCTTCCAGTGCGTCGGCGGCACTACCTTGCCGTTTAGTCCCGTGCTGCACGCAGTACCCGGCACTAACTATCAGACCCGCATGTCGACGGGATTGGAGTTACAGGTGCTTGTGCCGGTGATCAACGCACCCTTTCGCGTCTACTGGGCCTACAACCCGTTGCGCATTGATGAGGTCGTAAGTTCGCCCAATCCCATTACCCGTTCCATGTTCCCCGCGGGTGCAGCTGGCGAATACACGTACTTACAAACCATTTCGACGTACCAGCCCAAGTATTACCTGGCGGAGCCGCTAAGGACCTTCCGCTTTACGGTGGCGACGACGTTCTAGGAGAACTTCCCGTGAGAAGTCTTTTCGCTGGAGCCATGCTCTGGTTGCTGGTCAGCACTGGGGCAGTCACTCAAACCGTGACCCCGCAGCAGATGATGGCTTACTTCGCCGGAGACTGGACGCTCACCGGTACGGCGAAGGTCAGCCCAAACTCGCCCAGCGTGCCGTACCGTTCCACGCAACATGGCGAGTTTGTGGGATCCGGTTTCCTGGAGATTCATTCCGTCAGTCATGGCCCACTGGGTGACGTGCACGGCGTGCGCATGATGGAGTACAACGCCGCCGACCAGGTTTTCACCATGAACATGTACAACAGCCTGGGAGAGCATCAGTTGGGAACTTGCAAGACCGATGGCACGACCTGGGTGTGGAATTTTGCCGAGAAGATGAACGGGGTCGCTGCTACCCGGCGCGAGACGATGACGCTGCTTTCGCCGAATTCCTACAGGTTCAAGTCGGAGGTACAGAAGCCGGATGGGACATGGGCTACCGTCATGGAGGGAGCAGCGACGCGAACCGGGCCAAAGTGATCGTTGACGCTGGCAACTGCATTTCCCTATAATCGATTAATCCGCACCGCCGAATTTTCCGGTCGGGAAGCGTTCTGGGTAGGTTTCCAAGCCGGGCGCTGCGCCCGGCACTCCAGGCACGACACTGCAGAACGGTCGTCATCGCTGGAATACCTGAAGAATTCCCGGAGCAGTTCAAGGAGCTATACCAACGCATGAAGCGCACGCTCGTAAGCACTATCGTGCTCACAGTTGTCCTCGCCGTCGCGGCCTTTGGGCAATCGTCTTCCGCAGCAGCGAAACCTGCTACGCCCACCACCCCCGGCGCCGGTACCTCCGCTGCCACAGCCGCAATGGCCTCGGCTCCCACCGGGAGCGTGAAGGTGGGCATCATCGATATTCAACAAGCGATCATCGGAACTAATGAAGGGTCGCGGGATTTCGAGACGTTGCAAAAGAAGTTTGAACCCAAGCGTAACGAGTTGTCGGGACAGAACACCGAGATCGAGAACTTGAAGAAACAGCTCAATACCCAGGGCGACAAGATGAACGAAGAGGCCCGGACCGCCCTCATGAAGTCGATCGAGACCAAGCAGAAGAATCTGCAACGCGCGGCGGAGGATGCGCAGGCGGATTACCAGCAGCAGCAGAACGAGATCGCGCAGCGCATTCTGCAAAAAATGGCGCCGGTGATCGATAAGTACGCCAAGGCCAATGGTTATGGCCTATTGTTCGACTCGTCGAATCCGTGGCCGCAGGGTCCGCTCCTCTGGGCGACGGCGGGCGTCGATATTACCAAGACGATTGTCGACGCTTACAATGCGCAGTCTGGAGTTGCACCTCTGCCGGCAGCGCCCAAGCCGGCCGGATCTCCTGGCTCTGCCACCTCCAAGCCGCCGACGTCACCGGCGACAAGTACACACTGAGCTCTTGAGTTTTCCGCCAAGGCCGCCCGCGGGCGGCCTTTTTCTGTCGCGATCCCAGCGCGAGGCCGTCGAACCCGAACTCCCACATTGTGGGATTCTGGTTGAAGAATCGCTTTGGCTTTTACCCAGACCGCTTGACAACAAAAGGGATAAGAACGCGACTGCCGGAACGCCCTCAGCTCTGTGGAAAACTTTGTGGAAGACCGCGTCGCCCGTCCTATAGGTCCCTCTTCTTTCACCTACTTAGCTATTCTGCACACGGATCGTTGCACCGACAATCCTAGTAGAATCAGCAGGATACTTCGGTGTCGTCCTAGCTCTTCATCGCGAGGCAACGAAGCTTAGAAACCCGATCCCTTGTTGGAGTTTTGCACAGTACTAAGGCTCTCCGGAGGTTCACGAGGCTGGGCGATGGCGCTTCCAACAGGATGGCGTCGAGTCGAAACGAACTCGCTCGCCTACCCTGCCTACACTCCCGAGCCCCCTTCAAAGACCTTTTTCATGTCGTAGGGATAGACCCGATAGAGGCTATAGCTGACGCCGGTGTCGCTGTACAGACGAAACAGAAGATCGCCGCGGCCGTTGGCGTCGGCATCGACCGCGTCGATAATCTCCATCCGCGCGTACGCGTCAAGATGATTGCTGTCAGTGACGGAACTGAAGATTTTGATCGGCGTGCCGTTGACGTCCTCACGCGCTACGACCGTCACATAGTAATCAAACTCGCCGCCCCGCAAAGCCTTGGCAGATTGAACCGGAAGTTTGCCGGTAAAGACCAGCGTGGGCGAGTTGCTGTACTCAAGATCGTAGGCGCGCAGATCGTAATCGGTAATTGCTGCGTTCTTTGGCAGACCCGGCGTGTTGCGTGTGGCGACGAACTTCTGCAGGTCGGCCTGGGCCAGGGCGCTCATCTGCTCCGACTTATCGGTGCGCTCGACGGAGTTCATGGGGTACAACAACGATCGCATCTCATGTTGCGCGGCGTCGGAGATAGCTGGATAAGATCGCCGGCCCGGTTGCGTCGCAGTCGTCGGCTTTGCCTGCGCTGTTTTGGTTGCAGCCGTGGACTGAGCAGCCGCGGCATCGTAAGGTTCCGATACGCTAGCCGTGGACGATACCGGCTTGCCGCGGCGCAGGATGGGACGGTTGGGATCATTCTCGTCGGGAGAGGTCGCCGAAGACGATGTCGACGAATTCGCCGTTGGTGTCGCCTGAGACTGAGAAGCTGGCGGCGCTGACGATTCGTCCGAAGGCTTCTTCAGCGTGGGCCGATCGGAAGGCTCGTTCGGATTCGGTGTTGTGCTGCTCGTCGATGAGCCCCCGCTTCCGGATGAGGATGACGTTCCCGCCGAAGAGTTGGCATCGCCTGAAGACCCTGAGCTGGAACCGCTAGATCCCGCCCGCTTCAGGATCGGCCG
>JASHXK010000038.1 GCA_030043575.1 Terriglobales bacterium | reverse complement strand
CAGTGATTGGCATTGCACTCCTTAAATCGCTGGTGGCTGTTCTGGTGGCTGTTTGCTCCTTCTCCACACTGCCAGTATCGCATATTCGCAAGAGGACTTCTACGCAAAGTCCGAAACTGAGAGCATCGCATGTTTTGCTTTGGGACGGTCAGGGGCGACCGTTTCATCACGCTGGAACAAGCCCAGGAGCTACACCGTATTGCCTGCCTCATGCGGCCTGTATCGTTGGTTCCTCTTGAGCGGTAGTTTATCGCACCCAATCACAGCCGGGCCACATTGGTTGTAGCTGTAGTTTGCGTCTGCGCAGTGCGAGATCGGACCAGGTTCCTGTCGCAGAATCGGCTTTGCACAAGTAATCGTTCCCTCGCAGGATCGTGAGTGCTATCCGCAGTTCGCTGCAGCCATTCTTAGCTCGAGACCTAGCCGCGCTTGCCCGGGACGCACGCGCGCGTGGTTCGATATAGCGGATGATTTCGAATCGCTTAGGAAGGGCCTGGCGAACATTCTCCGATTAGCGCTGATCGAATACCTCAAGAAACGGAAAGCGCCAGATCGCGGATGGGCGGACATGGCCGCACGAGCACTTACCATCCCACACTTGCGCGAATGAGCAGGAAAATGCAGATGGCAATTGAGACACCGGAGATGACGTAGCATATGACGCACATCCCCTTGTCCTCGTTATTGTCTTGCAGGTGGTCGGACATAGCAGACCTCCTACGCGATAATCCCATCTTATCGTGTCGCGACACGTATTCCAAAGCAATTCCGACACATAAAGCGTGTTCCTTGGTGTCAGCCCGACCAGCAGCGCCGCATCATTGCAAAAGGCAGCTGGCATCCGATCCACTATGACCGGCCTGACACGTTGAACCGCGCTGTTGCCGCACTTATTCAGGAGAATTCGCAACAACGAGACGCGAACCGATTATGGCCCGACGGTAACCGAATAGAGCGGCAGATGCACCAGGTCCATCAGAGTGGGAACTCGGCTCCCTGATGCAGTAGAACACGTAGCCCGAGCCGTGCAGGACCAGCCGTCCCTACGGAACTTGAGCGCAATCGTGATAACGTCAACAATAAACTCCTCCACCGCGAGTATTCTTCGTCACGCGACAGGGCAACACAGATCACTGACAAATCGCCAGGGTAGATTGTGCAATTCTGCTGGGTGTCTCTGGAGAAAAGTGCCGCGGTCCTATCTACGACTCCTTCGCGGTAAACCCGCAGAAATTCTTCAGGACATTCCACTCCCTTGCTCTGCGCGCGCCTATCATCTCCCACCCACATCCGCCGCCTGGCAAGGAGGACAAGCCGATGTACAGCCGAGGGCAAACTCCAATCCCACTTTTCTGCATGATTTGTCTTTTGACGATCGCAGCGGTTTCGGGACGCTACAGAGCGATACGGGCATGATCTGGCAGTACTCGCTATGAGCCGGTCGCCAGCTGCCGGTTGTCAGTAATCAAAAGCAATCAGATCCGACAGCGCCTGCCACTTACAGCGGTCTTGTACTTAGACTCTCTTACGGAGGAGGGCGACCGTCCGCACACTCACGGCGTGATCTTCCAAACCACACCGCAGCCATTGGTGAATTCAGAGCAGTTCTCAGACATAGTGCCACCACCCGAAGCGGTGCCGTAGAGATTTCCGGCCGAATCCAACGTCACGACGCTGATGGGGTAACCGCCGTCACTGCCGCCGGTGAAATCGTAGAGGTCAGTGTAGGTCCAGCCGCCGCCTGACGGACTCAGTTCGAAGACATTGCCGAAATTGTGAGCGCCATTGCCGCAAGTGGTGCTGTACAAATTCCCAGCGCTGTCGATGGTCAGAGTTCCCCAAACGCCGGACCCGAGCATGCCGCGATGGGTAGGACAGCTGGAGCCTGTTGCAAAGCTGTGAAGCACCGTTAACGTCGTCCAGGTGCCCGGAGGCGAGAGCTCAAAAACCGTGCCTCCGCCGTCGGAACCACCGGCGGTGGTGGCGCCGTAGAGATTGCCGGAAGCATCGAATACCAGGCCGGCGGCCGGGTTGGCCCCATCGGAGGAGCCCTGAAAATTGTGAACAACATTCTCGGTCCAGGGAGGGCCTGCGGGCACGAGCTGATAGACGACCCCATCACTTTCCGTGCCGCCCGAGTAAGTAGTCCCATAGAGATTGCCGGAGCTGTCGAAGATAACGCCAGAGTACGGCCGCTGTCCGGCGTTGCTAGCTCCAAAGTTATCCAACACGGCTTCGGTGCCCCATGTTCCCGGTGGCGAAAGTTCAAAGGCAATGCCGTTTGTCCCACCTAGCGCTGCCGTGCCGTAGATGTTTCCTGTCTCATCGAAGACGACGTCGCCAAAAAGGGGCAAAGCGCCACCCGAGTCACCTGGAAAGTTGTACAGCACCGTCTCCAGGTACGAACAGAGCGCGCTTCGGCAAGCACTGGCTCCAGGCTGCAACTTAAAGACAACGCCGCCATCATCTTGTCCCCCGCCGGAGGCCGTACCGTAGAGAATTCCACTTGGGCCGAAAACCACTCGGTCATAGGGATTGGCGCCATCCGTCGCCCCGGTGAAACCGTAGAGCGGATTGACAGTGTAGGCGCCATTGCGGAGCTTCAACTGATAAACCGCCCCAAAGCCGTCGCTGCCACCAATAACCGTTGTGCCATAGAGATTCCCAGCACTGTCTACGGTTACGCCAGCGCTGGGATTGGCCCCATCGCGCCCCCCAGTGAATGCATGCAGGACACTGTACTGTGCCTGGACGGCGCTTGGTGCGAAGAGCGTCAAGGCAAGGGCGAGCCCCGACGACCTGACAGCTATACATATGCCCTGATTGATGTTGAAACCAGGCTTTCCGAGGGACAGGGTTCTATGCTTCATGGAGTCTCCTTATCTGCGATGCCGCGGAAATGCTTTCCCCCGGGTAGCGGACGGTACCATCCCCCTCTGGGCAGACATAGGCGCGTTTCCGAGGTGCCTCTTGAGTTGTGTCTCAGTTTGAATTCCGGTGCTATACGGATGACAACCTGTGTAATACTCTGCAGTAGACCCGAATTCAAACTGAGGCACTACTGCCTCTTGCCCAAAATGGCCTCCTTGGTGATGAGCGTTGTATAATCCTTAAACTTTTCGTTCAAGCGAAAAACCGCGACATACTGCGACAAGCTGAGGCAGGCCGGTACAGCAGGAGCTGGCCATGGGATTGAAGCCGCCAGTCTCGAAGGAAAAAGGCCGCAAGCTCGATTCCTGGAAGGAGATTGCCGACTATTTGGACCGCGACGTCCGCTCGGTGCAACGCTGGGTGCGTTCGCGGGGTTTGCCGATTTATCGCCTTCCTGGATCCAAAATCGGCGGCGTCTTCGCCTATAGCGCGGAGCTGGACGAGTGGGTACACAGCCGGCGGGAGCGTCAAGCCGAGGACTGGACAGCCGAGAATGCTTCCGCCCAAACGGATTCCCAGGCCCTTGCACCCATAGCACCGTCGCGACCACAAGCAGAGAATGATCTGCCGGTTAAGAGAGCCATCCCCGGCCGGAGGGTGATCTTGCCACTGCTGGGAGGAGTGCTGCTGCTTTTTCTCGTTGTGGCGGTCGCTGTACACCGCGGAGGCCGACCGACAAAGGCGCCCAGCGCACGCATCATGCTCGCCGTGCTCCCTTTTCAGAATCTCAGCGGCGATCCAACACAGGAATATTTCGCCGACGGCCTTACGGAAGAGATGATTACAGACCTCGGGAAGCTGAACCCACAAGCCATGGGCGTCATCGCCCGCACTTCGGCGATGAAATACAAGAACAGCAAGGAGGATGTCGCGCAAATTGCACGGACGCTGGGAGTTGGCTATGTGCTGGAAGGGAGTGTGAGGCGTGCCGGGAACGAGGCTCGCATCTCCGCCCAGTTGATTCAGGCCAGCGATCAGAGTCACTTGTGGGCGCAGAATTATCAGCGCGACGTGAAAGACATTCTCAGCGTGCAGGCAGACGTAGCGCGCGCCATCGCCGACAAAGTTCAAGTCAAGCTGGATCCGCAACAGCAGACTCGGGTTGCGGATGCAAAGCCGGCCAACCCCCAAGCCTACGACGACTACCTCGAGGGGCTGTACGCCCGGAATGAGCGAACGGTAGCCAGCATAACGAAGGGAGCGGAGTTTTTTCAGCGGGCAGTCGAACAGGATCCGAACTACGCAGCCGCCTATGCAGCCATGGCGCAGTGCTACACGCTGCTGGGCCTCAATCGCGTGCCCAATCGGCAGGAGCTACTGGCCAAGGCCAAGACTGCGGCCTTGCGAGCTGTGGAATTGGACGACGCGTCCGCCGAAGCTCACGTCGCCTTGGGCGGGGTTCGAGTGATTGCCGACTTCGACTGGCCGGGTGCGGAAGCAGAGTTCAAGCGGGCGATCGAGCTGAATCCCAACAACGCCCAGGCGCACCACTGGTACGCCAATCTCTATCTGGATCCGCAGGGCAGCTATGAAGAAGCGATTACAGAAATGCAGCAGGCCCAGCGGCTCGATCCCCTGTCACTCATCATCAACACCGATCTCGGCTACGCCTACTACGTAGCGGGCCGGGAGGATGAAGCTTCCAACCAGTTTCGCAAGGTGATGCAGATGGATCCAAACTTCGAACCGGCACTGTACGATGTCTCACAGCTCTACCGCAACCATAAGAATGGGGATGCAGCTTGGCAGATACTGATGCGAGAGCTGCAGATATCGGGACAGGCTCTGCTATTGGCGAAGATGGAGGCGATCTACGCGCGTGCAGGTTATCGGGGAATTCAACAGGAAACTGCGGCGTCGGAGGGTACATTCGGCTTGCCGGGTTATCGCAAGTCGGTTTGGGATGCGGTATTGGCCTATGCCTACCTGGACGACAGGGAACAGGCGATAAGCTATCTGGAGAAGGCGTATCAGGAGCGTAATCCCGGAATCCTCTACCTTAGGTGCGATCCACTCTGGAGCAACCTGCGTTCCGACCCTCGCTTTCGGGAGCTGGAGCGAAAGGTCGGCGTTTTGCAATAAAGGTGGGCAACAGAAACGGCCGCGCATGATTTCGCACTACTGCTATAGCTGACGTAACATCCCAACGAACCGGGACAGGCATCCTGTTTAGGGATTGCTGGTGATAACGGCTGTCACAGCCGCCTCCACGCTGAGCGAGATGCCACAGCCGGGAGTCTCAGCTTCGACTCGTGTGCAACCGTGTACGATGATTCCGTTTCCGAAGGGAAGCGGAAAGCAACAAGAGAGTGGTGCGACTTGCTACTCACTTACAATGCGAATTTCGCGTCTAGAACACCCCGAAAAGAGTTTTCAACACCCACAGGCATTTGGGCAAGTTTGGCCGTTTACACCGTCTCTGGGGGACTCTTCACTTGCCTCGTCATTAAAACGGCGTCCGAGCGATAATTACGTGGTCTAAAACAGGCGCCAAGTATTTGGCGAAGGGGGGACCTACCTATGCCAGAAGTGGGAGCCGGCCAGCAGTTGACGGCGCTTGAACTGAGAATGAGAGAAGTGAGTGAATGGTTTGCCAGCCCTCGTTTCAAGGACATTACCCGCCTCTACACGCCGCGCCAGATCGTGGAGCAGAGGGGGACGATTACCACCGACTACCCCATCGCTCGCAAAGCCGCGGAAGGCTTCTATGCACGGTTGCGGGAATTATTCAGTAACGGCCAGTCCATTACTACATTCGGCCCGTACTCACCGGGCCAAGCCGTCACCATCAAACGGTCGGGCATCGAAGGCATCTACCTGGGCGGCTGGGCGACTTCGGCCAAAGGCAGCGTTACCGAGGATCCCGGCGCCGATCTGGCGAGCTATCCGCTCAGCCAGGTACCGGATGAAGCGGAGTGCATCGTGCGCGCGCTCCTCACCGCCGACAAGAATCAGCTTTTCGCTCGCTCTCGTATGACTGTGGAGCAGCGGGCCGCCACACCCGAGGTGGACTATCGGCCGTTCATCATCGCCGATGCTGACACCGGCCATGGCGGCGACGCACATGTGCGCAACTTGGTTCGTCGCTTCGTCGAGGCCGGTGTTCCCGGCTATCATATCGAGGATCAGAAACCGGGCGTGAAAAAGTGCGGACATCAGGGAGGCAAGGTGTTGGTGTCGGAGAACGAGCAGATCCAGCGCCTCAATGCAGCCCGCTTTCAACTCGACGTCATGGGGGTGCCCGGCATCATTGTCGCCCGCACCGACGCCGAAGCTGCCAACCTGCTCGAAGGCTGCGCTGACGAACGCGATCAGCCTTTTATCTTGGGTGTCACCAACCCCGACGTGCCGAACTACAGGGCAGTCGTCTTGGCCCTTCACCGCAAGTTCTACGAAGCAGGAATCGACGAGTTCCGCGGCCACGTGATGTTCGCCATGTCGGAGGAAGAGTACGCAGCGACCAAGGCGTGGCTGGAGCAAGGCGGATTGCTGCGTCTCTTCGAAGAGAGCGTGCAGGCTTTCAGGAAAGCGGCCGAAGGGCTCATCGACGGGATGATAGACAAGACGATGTCGCGCTTCCTCGATGCCTGGCAGGACGCCGCAGACCTCAAGACCTACAGCCAAGCGGTTGCTGAAGCCATGACGCTCAATGCCAGCGAAGGCCAAGCGTTCGAGATGACCGCCGACGAATGGCTGGAGTGGGCAAAGCGGCAATCGTGGTACACCGCCCGCCAGAAGGCACACTCGCTAGGCATCAATGTGGTCTGGGACTGCGAGCGCGCCAAGACTCCCGAAGGCTATTACCAGACGCAGTGCGGCATCGAGTACGCTATCGCCAAGTCTCTGGCGGCCGCCCCGTTTGCCGATATCCTCTGGATGGAGACCGCCACCGCGAACCTGCATGAAGCCAAGGTTTTTGCTGATGCCATCCACGCCGAGTTTCCTGACAAGATGCTGGCTTATAACTTGTCGCCTTCATTCAACTGGGATACCACGGGAATGAGCGACGACCAGATGAAGCAGTTCCCTGAAGAACTCGGCAAGCTGGGCTTTGTCTTCAACTTCATCACCTATGGTGGCCATCAGATTGACGGTCTCGCCGCAGAAGAGTTCGCCACAGCACTCCGGGAGGAAGGCATGCTCTCGCTAACGCGTTTGCAACGCAAGTTCCGGCTGCTGGAGTCGCCTTACCGTACACCACAAACACTGGTCGGCGGTCCGCGCCTGGACGCTGCGCTGATGGCTGCCTCCGGCCGTACCGCGACTACAAAAGCTACGGGCAAGGGTTCGACCCAGCATCAGCACCTTGTACAAACCGAGGTTCCACCCAGGGTTCTGGAGGACTGGCTGCAAATCTGGGCCGAGCACAACGGATTGCCGCCGCAATTCCTCGCTAAGCTGCGACCGGTCGCCGCCGGCTCCGACTTCTTGGAGTTGAGTCTATGGAACGACTCGACCAATAAAGTCGGCAACGTGGTCTTCGCTGATGTTCATGATCGCCACGGGCACAAGCTGCTTTCTATCCGCGATATGAATACCTACGACGCGTCGTTGCAGAAGAAGCGGCTGATGACTTTGGCCCACCTCTTTCTGATCCATCGTTACAAAGCGGGGCTGGTGCATTACCTGAGCCCGACCGATGACAATCAGCACCAGGCACTGAAGATGAAACGCCTAGGGCTATTCAGCAACGTGAACACCGAGGGTGAGCTGATCATCGTAGCCAGTGTGAACAATGCCCGGATCACCGAACTGCTGAACCACGACAATATCGCGCTAAAGAAGCTGATCATGAAACGAGACTAAATCACTACGGCGGGCTGCCGCGCTTTTCAGCTGTTGTGAACAGGCGGTTGC
>JASHXK010000349.1 GCA_030043575.1 Terriglobales bacterium | reverse complement strand
GCAAAGCCTACGAACTCCGCCGCCCGCGCCCGCTTCAGCACTTCCATGCGCGCCCGCACAAACTCGAACAGCTTCTGCGGACTACGAATGTCCAGCGGAATGGTCACCGGCAGGAACGAGATGCGATTGCCCAGCTCGCGCACATCGCCGTTGCCGCGCACGTTCACTGGAATCATGATGCGCACCGAACGGCCTTTCACCCGCACGCCGCGCAACTCGGCGTAGCGCCGCAGAGCGGCGGCCATGATCGTCAAAATCACATCGTTCACCGTGCCGCCATGGCGCTGGCGAATCGCCTGAATGTCGGCCATCCCAATCTCGGTCCAGCCGAACTTTTGCGGTCCGTGGCAAACCACGTTGAACGGCAGCCGCTCGGCCGGGCTGGCGATCTCCGGCACCACATTCATCAGATCGTTGATTGGCCCGTTGGGACTGGCCAGCAGCTCCTGCGCGATCTTCAGAGCCTCATTCTGCAGCGTCAGCGCGCCCTTGACCGCGGAGAGGGAGGATTTCATCAAGCTGTCGAGCAGCTGCGCGCCGGGGTCGCGCTGCGGCGGAGCAGGCGCAGCCGGCTTCCGGCGCGGAATCAGCGGCTGGTTGGGGGTCACGGACATCAGCACATTCATGATGCCGACGCCCGCTACGCCATCGGCCAGGCAGTGATGAATGCGCGCGATCATGCCCGTGCGATTGCCTTCCAGCCCGCGTACCAGCGTCAGGTCCCAAAGCGGCCGTTGCCGGTCGAGATGTGTGCTGAGAATTTGCGAAGCTAATGCCTTCAGGTCGCTCTCCGTACCGCGCCGCAGCGTTACCTGGCGAATGTGATTGCGAATGTCGAAGTTCGGATCGTGTTGCCAGCTCGGCAGCCCAATGTTGAAAGGCGGAAACGCCACCCGCTGCCGGTATCGCGGGATCTCGGGAAGCTTCGACTCGACAAAGTCGCGGCACGCTTTCAGCGACACTGCACCCTCGAAGGTGCTGACGCACGCGATGCTGAGCGGCTGGCCGGGACGCTCGATGTACAAAAACAGCGCGTCGCCCCAGCTGAAAGAATTGTTTGGTTGCGGCTCCGACATGATGCCCCCTACCGTGACGGCAGTCCATAGCGGCCGTCGGGTTCATCATGAAGGGAGTATGAACATGGCCGCAGTGACCAATGACCATTTCGGGAGTGATTCCCGATACGGCACGATTTCCCGCCTCCTGTGTCACCGTCACCGTTCCCGCGCCCGTTTTGTGAGATGGTGATGGTGACACTCGAGCTTCAGCACTGAGATCCTTGGGAGCGCGAGGGTGGAGCACCGCTTCAGCGGTGCGGCAAACGGCTCAACAAACTCGAACGGCTTTAGCCGCTGAGGTCATGAAGATTACCTCAGGCGCTAAAGCGGGAGGTTACCTGCCCTCCATGCACGCCTGAAGGTGTGCTCCACCCCAAAGGGATCCGGGCAGTCATGCATCAGAATTGAAAGTCTCCATGTCCGAAAACCCTCGCCAATACGATTTCGACTTTATCGTCGTCGGCTCCGGCTTCGGTGGCAGTGTCAGCGCCCTGCGTCTCGCCGAAAAGGGCTACAAAGTCGCGGTGATGGAGATGGGCCGCCGCTGGACACCGCAAAATCTCCCGCCCAGCAGTTGGTATCTGCATCGCTGGTTCTGGGAGCCGGCCATCGCGCTGCGCGGTTTTTTCCGCATGCGCTACTTCCGGCACGTCACCATCCTGCACGGCTGTGCGGTTGGCGGTGGATCCATCACCTACGCCTGCACCCTGCTTCGCCCGCCCGATAAAGTCTGGGACAGCGGATCGTGGCGCGGTCTGGTCAATTGGAAGGCTGAGATGCCGCAGCACTACGACACGGCTTCGCGCATGCTGGGCGTCATCGAAAACCGCATTCTCGGGCCTTCCGACAAGCTGCTGCGGCGCGTTGCCGATGAGCTCGGAGTCGGCAGCACGTTTTATCGTACCCACGTGGCAATCCTGCAGGCGAAAGAGGGAGAGCGCAGCGGCGTCAAGGTGCCTGATCCCTACTTCGGCGGCGAAGGTCCCGAACGTACCACCTGCACCGGCTGTGGCGGATGCATGATGGGCTGCCGCGAAGGCGCCAAGAACACGCTCGATCTGAATTATCTCTATCTCGCCGAGAAGTGTGGCGCGCGTGTCTTCGCCGAGACGAAAGTCGTGGATGTTCGCCCGCTCGATGGCGTGGTCGATGGCAGCCACGGTTACGAAGTTCGCACCCTGAACTCGATATCACGATTCCGCGGCAATGCTCGCCGCTTCACCTGCCGCGGTGTGGTCTTCTCGGCGTCGTCTCTCGGCACCATGGAACTGCTCTTCCATCTGAAAGACAAAGGTTCGCTGCCGGAGATCAGCGATGAGCTCGGCCGCTACGTGCGCACCAACTCCGAGTCGCTGATTGGCGTCCGCGTGCCGAATTCATCCGACGATCTCTCCAAAGGCGTCGCCATCGGCTCGGGCGTTTACATCGACGAGCACACGCACATCGAAGCCGTGCGCTATCCCGAAGGCTCCAACACCATGAGCCTGCTGGCGACCATCTTGACCGGCGGCCATCCCGGGCCAGGACGAGTGGCGCTCTGGCTCAAGAACCTTTGCGCCTCGCTGCTGCGCCATCCCTTCAAGACGGTGCGCATCTGGATTCCGCCGCGCTGGGCACGAGAGTGCGTCATCCTGCTCTGCATGCAGGCGCTGGAAGGCCACATTGACATGAAGTGGCAGCGGCATGTCTATTGGCCGTTCCGTAAATTCCTCGTCAGCCGCGGCAAGCGAGTGCCGACGTTCATTCCCGCAGCCAACGAGTTTGCCCAGAAATTTGCGCAGATCGCCGGCGGCACGGCCATGAGCATGCTGCCGGAAATCCTGTTCGACGTTCCCGGCACGGCGCATTGTCTGGGAGGAGCCGTCATCGCCGATTCGCCCGATCGCGGCGTCGTCGATCAGCGCAACCGCATCTTCGGATACAAGAACATGTACGTCTGCGACGGCTCGGTCGTCGCCGCGAACCTGGGCGTCAATCCCAGCCTCACCATCACCGCATTGAGCGAGCGCGCCATGAGCTTCATCCCGCCGGCAGACGAGACAACGTGGAACGATGCGGCGGAAACCACAATGGTCGGAGTTGAGCGCTAAGCGACTCTAACCAAGGCAACCTCACGATCGAAGTCGGGTTTCTTTTCTGCGCGCAGCTTAAGAGCAACACCGCATGTCGTTGCGATGCGCTCCAGCATGGTTAGCGAATGCCCGCGATACTCCGCATCTTCGAGGCGAGCGATCGCGGATTGTGTAGTCCCGGCCTTCTTGGCCAGTTCGACCTGCGTCAGTCGCGCGCTTTCCCTCATCTCGCG
>JASHXK010000348.1 GCA_030043575.1 Terriglobales bacterium | reverse complement strand
AGAAACCTGTCGGACACGATGGCTTCGGGTGGGATTGCACGGTGGCCGAGCGCGCGTGGAAGCTCGCCGATGATTTGAAAGCTCTATTGGAGATTCCGACGGACAGCTTCAGAAACTCGGTGGAGGCCGCAAAAGAGGCAGAAAAGGAAGATAGGCAGGCGATGTTGTCGCTCGTCAATAAGGCCGGCGGTTCGGATCCCGACGTGTGGTGCAAGGATTGTGCTCTTGCCCAACGTCCGAGAAAGGCGTCCACCTACTAACCAGCAAGCCCACGATTGTTTTCCGATCGGTTATCCTCGGTGTCTCTGTGGTTCAATAGCCTGTGGCCTCTGAGCGGCGCGGCACTCTGCAATTCCTCGGCGTGGCCTGCCTGATTGTGGGCGGGCTGTTCCTCATCCTCAGCCTGCCGTTTTTCTGGGGACAGATCGAGGTACTGCGCTCGTGGCCGGTGCGGCAGGCTCAGGTGCTGAGCAGCCTCGTCGTGGTCGAACCCACGTCGAAGCACGACCAGCTCTATTCAGCGAAGCTCGAGGTTGTTTACGCCGTCGACGGCCGGCCAGTCACGAGCGAGCTGACCAGCTTCCAGAGCGGCAACTACGAAGAGACCGCGCGGCGCGCAGCGGAGTTTCCTGTCGGCAGCCGGCACGCGATCCGGTACGATCCCAACAATCCGACCCAGGCGAGGATTGGGGCGGGATGGAACCGGCGGTTCTTCGCGGTACCGTTGATTACGGCGGGGGTGGGATTGTGCTTTGTGGCCGTGGGAGCGGGATTTTTTGTGGCCGGGAGGATGGCGCGGAGAGGGTGAATCCTCGACCGTGGGCACCGGTTAAGGCAGGGAGTCTCGCTACGAACCCTGCTAATTGTCATCACGAGAGGCCTTCAGGCCGACGAGGGATCTGCTTGTTGTTGGAAGCATCATTCTGCTGCGAACAAGAGGCAGGTCCCTCGACTGCGCGTCCGCCCGTTCCGCAAAAAGACGCGGAACGGAAAAACCGTGCGCACGCTCCGCTCGGGATGACAAATTAAAGAGGGGGTTCGACAACACAACGGTATTTCCTTGTCCCTCCTACTGTCCTAAAATATTCGCGCGCCGCGCCGCCTGGAACTTTCATCCAATTGCGCACGGGAGCTATCTGATGAGGACGCGCCTTTTTTCACTCCTGCTGCTGGTTTTGATCGCCGCTTCTCTGTGCACCGCGCAAACCTCCGCCGAGAAACAAAAGTTCAGTCCGCCGTATCGCAAGTTTCGCTTCACCTACTCGTTCACGGTGAAAGACATTCCTGCGGGCACCAAGCTGGTGCGGGTGTGGGTGCCCGTGGCGCACACCGACGAGCATCAGACGGTCCGCCTGCTGAACGTGAAGTCGCCCGTGCAAACGAAGATGGGTGAGGAGACGGAATACGGCAATCAGATTCTGTACGCCGAGATCCACAATCCCACGCAGACGACCGCCGACTTCTCGCTGGAATATGAGGTGACGCGGCGCGAGTACTCACGCGGCGATTACGCGCAGTTGGAGGTTAAGGACACGAAGCCCGGCGTAGTACCGGCATCGATGGAGCGCTACACTCAGCCGGACAAGCTGATTCCCACCGACGGCAAGATCAAAGAACTCGCCGAACAGGTGACCGGCAGTCAGACCGGAACCGTGGCCAAGGCCAAAGCAGCGTACGACTATCTCTTCACGAATATGCGGTACGACAAGACGGGCACGGGCTGGGGACGCGGCGATGCCGTCTGGGCTTGCGACGCCAAGCACGGCAACTGCACTGATTTCCACTCGCCGTTCATCGGCATGATGCGCGCCGACGATATTCCCGCACGCTTCGATATCGGCTTCCCGCTGCCGGACAACAAAGAGCAGGGCGACATCTCCGGCTATCACTGCTGGGCAGAGTTTTTCGCGCGCAACATCGGCTGGATTCCATTAGACATTTCCGAGGCGTGGAAGGCGAAAGAGAAAGCTGACTATTTCTTCGGCAGCGTGGACGCCAATCGGGTACAGTTTTCTACCGGGCGCGACATTACTCTGTCACCGAAACAGGATGGCCCGCCGCTGAACTATTTCGTCTATCCCTACATCGAGATCGACGGCAAGCCACACGACGCGATGAGCAAGCAGTTCAGCTTCGTGGAGATCACCAACGAGCAGAAGACCGCCGACTCACGGCCGGCGCCCGCGCCGGCGATGTGAGGCGAGTTGCCTACGATGCTTTCGATAAGGCCATCTTGACGTCGGCGGGTAATCGCAGCGCGACAAAATAATCGGCTGGATACAGATAGTCTTCGCCGCTCTCATCAATCACTCGAATCAGGTTGTGCTTGGCCGCGGACGCATCCGGGAGCGTGAAGTAGAGCTTCCGCGTTTCCAGGGAAGCGGGATAGCCCTCATTGCGTACGCAAAGAACGAAGCTAGTCTTCGTCCGCGATGAGCCGTTTGATTTTGAACTCTTTCTTGCCGATGCCATGCGCTTCATACCAATGTAACTCCGCGGTCGCGAGCCGGCCATCCCGAAGTTTGATGGTGGCGACACCCTTGAGTTTTCGACCACGAGCCGCGACCGTAGGATCGATTCAATCGTCAGCGTTCGCGAACGCCCAGCCCTGAGGCGATGACTGCAACCTGCCTGATGCCGCCGACGATCTGAAATTGCATTGCTATGAGTGTAATCTCGAACGCTGCTCAAGATGTCCGGTCCGCATTTGGGAGACGGTTTGCAAAAAGTTTGTAACAGCTCGATTTCCGGTTGTTGCCGCTGCGTCCGTTGGGTAGAATCCTGTCGCTCCTGAAACCGCGGTAGTCTTTGCTGCCGGGAACTGCAGAACGCTGCTCCGTCTGCCGATAAGATCAGCAGGACATGGGCAGGAAGCGTTTGCGCGGCTCCCTGGATGATGGCTCAGGCTCTCCGCGAGTTGTCAAAGTCGCCTGCATCCTTTAATGCGGGTGGGCATCTAAGAGTTGAGTGTCATCGACTCAAGGAGTCATATGTCACAGGATAATAAAGAGTTAACAACTCCTGACCCCGAGCTTCGTGACGATTCGGAAGCCGCGCGAACCCTCCCCGTGCTGCCTGTTCGCGATACGGTTTTGTTTCCGCATGCGGTGTTGCCGTTGACCGTCGGTCGCGAGAGTTCGGTGCAGTTGATCAATTCGCTGGGCGACGACAAGACCATCGTGGTGGTGGCGCAGCGCGAGGCGCGCGTCGACAATCCCCAGCCGACGGACTTGTTCGCCGTCGGCAGCCTCGCCGTGGTGCACAAAGTTGTGCGCATGCCCAACCAGAGCCTATTCGTCTTTGCCGAGGGCCTGGAGCGTGTGAAGGTTGTGGAATACACGCAACTGACGCCGTTCATGCGCGCGACCGTCGAGTCGATTCCCGAAGTTGCCGCTCCCAAGAACTCGGAGATTGAAGCGTTGCAGCGCAATGTGCTGACGCTGTTCCAGCAGATCGTGGCGGGATCTCCCACATTGTCGGACGAGCTGTCCACCGTTGCCGCCAATATCGAAGACGCCGGTCGCATGGTCGACTTCATCGCCTCGTCGCTGCCGTCGCTGTCGACGCGCGACAAGCAGGATGTGCTGGAGACGCCCGATGTTCGCGTCCGGCTGGAGAAGATCAACCAGCATCTGGCGAAGGAGCTGGAAGTCCAGCAGCTGCGCAACAAGATTCAGAGCGAAGTGCAGGATCGCGTGCAGCAGACGCAGCGCGAGTACTACCTGCGCGAGCAGATGAAGGCCATCCAGAAAGAACTGGGTGAGCAGGACGAGACTACGCGCGACGCCGAGGAGCTGCGGCAGAAGATCGAATCGGCGGGCATGCCCGATGACGTGAAGAAAGAAGCGCTGAAGGAACTGGGCCGGCTGGCACGCATGTCGCCGATGGCCGCCGACTACGGCATGACGCGTAACTACATCGAGTGGCTGGCGGTTTTGCCGTGGCAGAAGTCGTCGGGGGTAGAGGTCGATATCCCGAAGGCGAAGGAGATCCTCGACTCCGATCACTACGATCTGGAGAAGGTAAAGAACCGCATTCTGGATTACCTTTCCGTGCGCCGGCTGAAGCCGTCGATGAAAGGGCCGATCCTGTGCTTCGTCGGACCTCCGGGCGTGGGCAAAACTTCGCTTGGCAAGTCCATCGCGCGAGCGCTGGGACGCAAGTTCGTGCGCCTGTCGCTGGGCGGCGTGCATGACGAAGCCGAGATTCGCGGACATCGCCGCACCTACATTGGAGCATTGCCTGGACAGATCATGCAGGGCATTCGCCGCGCGGAGACCAACGATCCGGTCTTCATGCTTGACGAAATCGACAAGGTGGGACGCGATTTCCGCGGCGATCCGGGTTCGGCCCTCTTGGAAGCGCTCGATCCGGAGCAGAACTTCAGCTTCCGCGATAACTACCTCGATGTGCCCTTCGATTTGTCGAAGGTGTTGTTCATCACGACCGCGAATATGCTCGACCCGATTGCCGAGCCGCTGCGCGACCGCATGGAGATCATCGAGCTGCAGGGCTACACGGAGGAAGAAAAAGTCCACATCGCCTTCCAGTACCTGGTTCCGCGGCAAATCGAAGAGAACGGCATCAATGGCGATCAGATCGAGTTTCCGGAAGAG
>JASHXK010000347.1 GCA_030043575.1 Terriglobales bacterium | reverse complement strand
AGCGACGGCTCCAGCTTCGCGGCACTGATCACTTCCAGCGAATTCGGATTCAGGTTTGCCGTGAAGTCTTGTCCTTCCGGCACATCACCGGGATCTTCTTTCGAGAACAAATTCTCGTACAGCCGCACTTCGCCATCGATTGCATGTTGTGCCGAAACCCAGTGGATCGTCGCCTTGACCTTGCGATTGTCGGGGGCGTTGCCGCTGCGCGTCTCCGGATCATAGGTGCAATGAACCTCGACCACCTCGCCGTTGTCGTTCTTCAACACGCTCTTGCAGGTGATGAAATATCCGCCGCGCAGCCGAACTTCCTGCCCCGGCGTGAGCCGGAAAAATTTCTTTGGTGGATCCTCACGGAAATCGTCCTGCTCGATGTATAGCGCGCGCGAAAACGGAACTTTTCTCGCACCGGCGCTCGCGTCTTCGGGATTGTTCACCGCGTCCAGCTCTTCGACCTGTCCTTCGGGATAGTTGTCGATCACGATCCTCAACGGCCGCAGTACAGCCATCACCCGCAGCGCGCGCTTGTTCAGATCTTCGCGAACAAAGTGCTCCAGCATCGCCAGATCGATGATGCCGTTGGTCTTCGACACGCCGATCGCCGCGCAGAAGTTGCGAATCGCCTCCGGCGTGTAGCCGCGGCGGCGAATGCCGGAGATGGTCGGCATGCGCGGATCGTCCCAGCCGCGCACGCGACCTTCGGTTACCAATTGCAGCAGCCGTCGCTTGCTGAGCAGCGTGTAAGTCAGGTTCAGGCGATCGAATTCGATTTGCTGCGACGGGAAAATCCCCAGCTGCTGAATGAACCAGTTGTACAGCGGTCGATGGTCTTCGAACTCCAGCGTGCAGATGGAGTGCGTGATCTGCTCCAGCGAATCCGACTGGCCGTGCGCGAAGTCGTACATCGGGTAGATGCACCACTTGTCGCCGGTGCGATGATGCGCCGCATGCAGGATGCGGTACATCACCGGATCGCGCAGGTTCAGGTTGGGCGAAGCCATGTCGATCCTGGCGCGCAGCGTGCGCGAGCCGTCAGGAAACTCCCCCTGCCGCATGCGCTCGAACAGATCGAGATTCTCTTCTACCGATCGATTGCGATAGGGGCTTTCCTTGCCGGGTTCGGTCAGCGAGCCGCGATACTTTCGCACTTCCTCCGCGTTCAGATCGTCGACGTACGCCTTGCCGTCTTTGATCAGCTGCACCGCCCACGCATGTAGCTGATCGAAGTAATCGGAGGCGTAGAACATGCGATCGCCCCAGTCGGCGCCCAGCCAGCGCGCGTCGGCGATGATCGAGTCGACGTACTCCTGCTCTTCCTTCTCAGGATTGGTGTCGTCGAAGCGCAGGTTGGTCAGGCCCCCGAATTCCTTGGCTAACCCGAAGTTCAGGCAGATCGACTTGGCATGGCCGATGTGCAGATAACCATTCGGCTCGGGAGGAAAGCGCGTGTGCACGCGGCCGTGGTATTTGTTGCTCTTCAGATCTTCAAGGACGATGTCGCGGACAAAGTTGGACGGCCGCGGGGATTCGGGCGCGGTTGTTGCAGCTTCTCCATCACTGGTTGATGTGGACATGATTGCGTAGCCTTATTTCAAAGGATGGCAAAGGCGTACTGCAGCGCTCTTGCCCAAAACATTATTTTACGTGGATATGCGTCCGACTACCTACTGATGAAACGCTCCGTCGCTCGCCATGCCTTTGGGACGAAACACGCGGTAGATGCGGATCAGCAGATACCAGAAGACGGCAAGAGACAAAACCGACGCCAGGCTTCCCATCAAGGCGACCAAATAAAGGTGATGGTGAGCAGTGGCGCTTCTTTCATCACCGAAAATCAATCGGCCTATCTCGAATCCTGCTCTGTATACAGGAGCCATGATTCGCCAGAGCAGATTTGCAGTGGGGCTACTAGGCGGAGAGTTGGCCGTTATCAGATTCAGCACAAACAAAGAGGCGAAACCCAACAGGAGTGCGAGTCCGATGTCGGTCTTCCGGAGCCAGAGGATAAAGCGGACCAGATAGTATTCCATGCTACGGCCAGCTGATTTCGCACAGCAGCACGGCCACATGGGCGATGGCGGCGTTGTCGGTGCCCATGCCTTCCGGCGTCTTGGCCTTGATGCTGACGCGCGATGGCTCGATCCCGAGCAACTCGGCAACGTTCTTCTGAATGGCTTCCGCGTGCGGGCCGATCTTCGGCGCGGCCAGAATCAGCGTGCTGTCGAGGTTGCCAATCTGATATCCAGCTTCGTCGACCAGTCGCAGCGCCTCGCGCACGAACAGCGCCGAATCCGCGCCCTTCCATTTGGGATCGCTGGGAGGAAAGTACGTCCCGATGTCGCCGGCTGCGATCGCCCCCAGCAGCGCGTCGGTGAGCGCGTGCAGCAGCACGTCGCCATCGGAGTGCCCGGCGAGTCCGCTGTGATGCGGCAAGGTGACGCCGCCAATCTTCAGCGGAACGCCGGGTTGAAACTCGTGCGAGTCCCAGCCATAGCCGATGCGCGGAATGCGGGAGATGGGTGACGTGGACAATGATGATTCCTGACGATCCGCATGCGTGGATGCGGGTGGGGCACCGCTTAAGCGGTGCATTCATCGGTAACGGAAGTAATCCCGGCTTCAGCCGCTGAGGTAAGGAATTATTTACCTCAGGCGCTAAAGCGCGAATTTCTAAGCAAGGCCACAATGCACGGCTGAAGGCATGCTCCACCCAATTCAGAAACGGCTCGTCACCCGCTCAGGCTGGGCTCGCGGTTCTCCAGCGTCAGGAAGAACTCGGCCAGCTCCAGATCCGCGGGCGTGGTGATCTTCATATTGCGTGGCGATCCCATGACGACATGCACCGCGCCGCCGCTGCGCTCGATCAGCGACGCCTCGTCCGTTCCCATGAAGCCATCGGCAGTCGCTTCGTCGAACGCCTTCTTCAGCAGCCCGAAGCGAAAGCCCTGCGGCGTCTGCGCCAGGACCATGCGTTCGCGCGGGGCGGTCGCAATCACCACCGCGCCGTCGGCAGTGCGCTCCACCTGTTTCACCGTGTCGATGGCCGGCACACCCGCAATCGCCGCTTCATACTTCTTCACAGCTTCAATGACGTTGACGATCGTCTCCTGATCGACAAACGGCCGCACCGCGTCATGCACCAGAATGATGTCGTCGTCCGCCGCTTCAATCGTGGCGATGGCGTTGGCGACCGAGTTCTGCCGGTGCTCGCCGCCTTCAACGATGCGCAGCGGCTTCCGGAAATTCTCCCTCTCGATCTGCTGCTGAAAGGCCGGGGTTTCGTTCTTGCGCAGCGCCACCACGATCTCGCTGACCGCGTCGCATTGCGCGAACTTGCGCAAGGTGTGAACCAGGATCGGCGTGCCCTGCAGCTCGAAAAACTGTTTGCTCTTGCTCTTGTTGCCGCCGGGCGCAGCCGACATGCGCGTGCCTAGTCCGGCGGCGGGAATGATGACGATAACTCGCATGTTGGGGAGGTGAGTATAAACGGCGGGCGTGGCCGAAAACAAATTACCACGACAGAAAGCCCGATCCCGCCACTGCGAACGGACCGCAGATCCCTCGGCTCCGGACTAACGTCCTGCGCTCGGGATGACAAGTCAAAACCAAGAACCGCATGCTACTCCGGCTTGGCGGTTTCGGTGGTAATGCTCGCCGTCGCCGTAACCGTCGGTGTGGGCCCCGACTTGTTGCGCAGCTCCGACCGCGTGTCCATCGTCCGCGTCATCGAGCTTCCGCGCTCGTCAAACTTGCCGAAGATCATTTTGCCGGCGGTGGTCTGCAACACCGACGTGACCGAGATGTCGACGTTCTTGCCGATCATCTTGCGCGCGTTGTCCACTACCACCATCGTTCCGTCGTCGAGATAAGCCACACCCTGGTTGTACTCCTTGCCTTCTTTCAGGATGAAGACTTTCATGATCTCGCCGGGCAGCACAATCGGTTTGAGCGAATTGGCCAGTTCGTTGATGTTCAGCACCGCGACGCCCTGCAGCTGCGCAACCTTGTTCAGATTGAAGTCGTTGGTGACGATCTTGCCTTCGTACACCTTGGCCAGTTCGATCAGCTTCAGATCGACCTCGCGCACCGCGGGGAAGTCGTCCTCGACAATCTGAACGGTTAGGGTCGCGATTTTCTGAATGCGCTGCAGAATGTCCAGACCGCGACGGCCACGATTGCGTTTCATGGAATCGGCCGAATCGGCTACTAGTTGCAGCTCGCGCAGCACGAATTGCGGGATCACGATGATGCCGTCCAGGAAGCCGGTTTCGGCAATGTCCGCGATACGCCCGTCGATGATCACGCTGGTATCGAGAATCTTGTAGGTGCGTTTGCCCTGCTTCTCGCCGCCAAACAGGCCGCCCAAGGCTGCCAGGTTCAGCAGGTCGCCCTTGCCGGCGCCCACGATCAGGCCGACATAGGCCATCAGCAGCATGACGAACAGCTGCAGAAAGCTTTGGGTGGGACCCGGAACGATGCTGTTGCGGATGACCAGGCTGAAGAGATAGGCGCCGCAGATGCCGAGGATGCTGCCGATGACCGCACCGATCAGCCGCTTCAAGCTGACCCGGCGCAGCCGGACCTCGAACAGAATGACGGCAAGGCCGATCAGGATGCCGACTGCCGCAGCCGGCCATCTATCCAGGCCCAGCGGCTGCAGTTCGTAGCATGCCAGGCCGGTAATCAGAACGAATAAGACACGTATGAGTACAAGGTCCACGCCACACCTCCCATGGCCAGCCCGGGGAGTCTGCGGTCGGATTAATATTCGCCGGGGTTATAAAAGTTCATCCACTCCAACAAACTCGAAACGCACGTTAATCGGAGCCAAGATCATACCGGCGACTCAGTCCTGTTCCTTAGACACGACAAGCGGCCTCGACTCGATCCCTTCTATGAAATGTGTCGGGGAATATGAAAAGAGGAGCGGTCCCCGACCCGCCGCAACGGCGGCAATATTACCAACATCAGGACAACCGAAGTATATATCAGTTCGCCGGCTTCGCCGATGACATGGCTTGGGCCGTTATGAGAGATTCCCCATTTGGAGCCTGGCGGCTGCCGCGCTCTACTCAGATGCAAGATTCTGAACTAACGGCTATAGCTCACGAGAAAGCCGCAGAGATGCCCCCTCCCGCCAACACCACGATGGCCCACCAGCCGAAGACTACTCCCATCGAGGTGCCGCGCTTGACCTTGGTCAGGCACGAAAAGCCGATCCCGGTCAGCACCAAGGTCCAAATCGTGAAGATGTCCACCGAGGTCGCGACGGAATAAAGGAAGTGCGAGCTGGGATCGACCAGCGGGCTGAAATTGCTGGCTATCGGGTTCTGAAAAGTGAACGCTTCACCTGCTCCCATGGCGATAACCATGATCGCAATCAGGGCCTTCAATATTCCAGGTAACGAGGCGTACATGCAGACCGCCAGACATTGATTGAAACGCAACTCAGCGCCAAGGCCGAAGTTGAAGGAACCCAGCAGTACTGCCGCGACAATAAGCAGGAAGACCAGGATCACGACCGGGTAGGCGTAGGCAAATATACGATTGAAGTTGACGATCTTCTCCATTTGCGCAGCGCGCGCATCGGGAGAAAGCTGGTCGAGTTGCGCCGCCTGCTTGGGGGCGAGAGCCAGCCCGTTTTCAACCACCTTCTCCATGCCCAGCTTCTTGTCGACAACCACTACCATTGCGATGCTGAAGACCGCAATAAGCACATAAGCCAGGAGCCAGTTAGTACTTCGCCGGAGATCCGTGAAGGTTTTCGAGGGGGCGACGAAGGTGTCGACGATCCGTTCAACTTCAGAGAGCGGTTTCTCTTCGATGGGCGCAACAGGAGGGGCAGAGCTCATGGAAGTGCTCCTTGGCATTAGCAATTAGCGATTAGCAATCGGCAACGACCGATCCGCTTGTCATCACGAGCAGGCTGGCTGATTGCTGACTGCTGATTGCTAATTCGCCGCGATTGTAACATCCGTCCCGCTCGGGTTGAACGCCGGCGACCGCCCTTTTAGACTGAAGGAGAATGCACGTCCACGTCGGCGACATGCACAACGCGAAAACCTCGCAGGTGCTGCGAATCTCTCTCGCAGTAACCTTAGCGTATATCGTGCTCTTGGTCGTCGCCGGGATAAGAGCGCACAGTCTGGCGCTGCTCTCGGAAGCCGGACACAACCTTACCG
>JASHXK010000346.1 GCA_030043575.1 Terriglobales bacterium | reverse complement strand
CTCTTCCGGAATCCAATCCGCGTTTCCCTTCTTGGGTGCCTTGTCCCAGGCCTCTGCCTCAACAATGACCTGGCGTGCGTGGGCGTAGAACGTGGGAATTCCTGTTTCCTGTGGCGCAGGAGCCTGTGCCTCAAGCAAGCAGGTCGCAATCAACGGGAAGATGGCGGCCCTGAGCAACTTCACCGTGATGAGCTTAGCCGAATGATTTCTCGTCGCAACATTAGTTGTTGTGAACAGGCGATTACACAAGCTTGCGTCGTTTGTTCGCCTCGGCCTCGACGCTTCCCTCAAATACTCTTCGATTGCTTGCTTTCGCTTCGACAGTCGGTAGCGGCCACACATAAGAGAGACTCCAACCGAGCGCCTATTGTACAGGCGCTAGCGATAACGCAACCGGTCGCCGCTTCAAATGCCGGCACTGACGATCGGCCTGCAGATACCGTATTTCTGATCCAGGAACCTTTGGAGCGTCGGCGGCAACACACCGCTCAGCTCCTGCCATGTGAGAATGGCCATTCTCGACCGCAACTCGCAATCCCGCACTGCGCGTAGGATGCGATACCACGCCTCTATCAGATCGATGCGGCGAGCGTCACAGAGGACAAGAAACGATCGCTGACGATGATGCGCAGCCAACACTCCCCGGATCAATTGGTAAGAGTGGAATACGCCATTGGCAGCCGGTAGGTTATCCGTATTGAACACGGCCGACACGTCTTGATACTGAAGAACCAGGTCAGACCGGGCGGGCAAATTGTGTAGGGCGCGGAGCAGTACGCCGACTCGTGAGGCGCAGTGCCTTCCGCAATACATGTCCCTTTCTGTCCCGCCTCGGTGCATGCTACTCCGGGGTGGACGGATTCCACCACCCATTCGCCGTTCTTGCCGCAGACCCGAGTTTCGCAGGGGCCGATGGGCTGGTGACCACTGCAATAGGTTTCTTGCTTCTGCGCCGCCACGATTTGAGCGCCAAGAAAAGTTAGAGAAAACAGCAGGAAACAGCACACCCATCTGTGTTTGGCTATTTCGCTTGTCATTTCGTAGCACCCTCTTTTCTTACTTTTTTCATATCTCCAGGGAACGTGTGCCCAGTTATTTCGCACCGCGGGCCCGCCATTTCGAACGCCTATTCCAAACTCACCGCTGGCGCAGCGCGGTCACTGCGCCACCTGCTCTGCAACCGCGAGCGCCAGCGTGGCTCGTGCTAAACCACCTGTGGCTCACGGAATTCGCACGAAACCATGAATTGCGTTGTTGGTATCGAAATAAAACCCTGTAACGATGTTCGGCAAACTGACAGCGACGGGTACAGTGCCCTGATAAGCTCCTGTGCCTGCTTCGGGAACATTGAACACGGTAATGTTGCCGTCAGGAATGCGCACAAACCCGTGGTAGACATTACTGCTGTCAACGTCGTAGCCCGTACTCGATCCCAGGTCGTTGATGGCCTGAGGAGCGGTACCCTGATACGGGCCTGTACCTGCACCTGGGACATCAAACTTCGTGATCGTGCCATCGACAGCGCGCAGGAAACCATGACCAACATTGCTAGCGTCGACATACTCCCCTGCTGTTTCCCCCAGCACGTTGATGCCGTATGGGGAAGTGCCTTGTCCGGCGCCGCTTCCCGCGCCAGGGACGTCGAACTCGTCAAAGCTGCCCCAGGGCGTACGCACCAGTCCGTGAACCACGCTGCCGGCATCTATGTAGGACCCTGTCGTCGCGCCCTCCAGGTTCAGACAATCGCTGTAGCAAAGTTCGGTGCCCTGACCCGGACCTGTGCCCGCGCCGGGAGCGTCGAACTCAGTGATACTGCCTTCAGGAGAGCGCACATAGGCGTGCCAAACTCCCGTGCCCTGGTTGATATTCCCTACGTTGACGTAGCCCCCTGAGATTTCGCCTTCGGCGTTAATGTTCCAGCCGAACGTACCCTGCCCCGCCCCCGTACCTGCGCCCGGAACGTCAATCCTGGTGAAGTCGCGGTCGCCTTTGAGCAAAAACGCGTGAAAGGCGTAATTTGAGTCGATGTACTGCCCAACAATCGTCCCTTCCACGTTAATGCTGTAAAACGCTGTGCCCTGTAACGGTCCCGTGCCTGCGCCCGGAGCGTCGAAGGTGGTAAAGGTGCCGTCTGGATAGCGCAGAAAAGCGTGATACAGCGTGGTGGCGTCCTGGTAAGCTCCTGCGATCACGCCCTCGGTGTTGATCGCGAAGACGTAGGTAAGGGTCGAGCCCGGGGGGTCAAAGCTGATGATGGTCGGTTCGTGCGCCGCCGCGGTGACACTAAATGCCAAGAGGCATACGCCCAGGCAAGTTATGAGGCTTCTCTGGTGTCTTATCAGAAAGCTCAATTTTGTGAACAGCACTCGATTTTTCATGCGTGATTCTCCTCCTTGATGATTTGCAAAAGCCGATGCTCAGCGACCACAGCACGGTGATTCCGCAAGGTGGTTTCTGAAGCTCATAGGGACATCTTTCGGAGGCGAATGTGCCGCACTTCGCAAACGCAAGCCATACCCGGCGTCTGACTTCCGAATGACATCTTTAGGGAATGTCGCAAGCTGCTTTTTTTCATGGCTTTGCGAATCGCTGCGTGACGCGCCCAAAACGCCCAACCATGAATGCTAAACTTCCTGAACCCCCGACGACCTATGGGAACTCCAGCTGAGTCTCGCCCGCAGGTAGAGTTTTCCGAGTTCCGGCTCGACCTGCGGTCGGGCGATCTGTGGCGAAACGGAGAGAGGGTAGCGCTTCAGCACCAGTCATTCCAGATACTGAGCGCCTTACTGCGACAACCGGGGCAACTAGTCACGCGGGAAGAACTGGTCAAACAGTTATGGGCGTCCGATGTCTTTGTCGACTTCGAGGGTAGCCTGAACAAGGCCATAAAACGGCTGCGTGAAACTCTGAACGATTCCGCCGACGAACCGAGATTTATTGAGACCATACCCCGCCGGGGGTATCGCTTCATCGCGCCAGTGGAAGAAGTTGAGGCGCCGACCACCGAATCTGCCAGCCTGATCGGCAAGAAGGTCTCGCACTATCGCGTGCTGGAAGTCATCGGCGGCGGAGGAATGGGCATGGTGTACAAGGCCGAAGACCTGAAGCTCGGCCGCCGCGTCGCGCTGAAGTTTCTCCCGGACGAGATGTTGTGGGACACGATCGCGCTGCAGCGTTTTGAGCGCGAGGCACGAGCGGCGTCATCGCTCGACCATTCCAACATTTGCACAATCTATGAGGTGGAAGAGCACGTCGGGCAGCCGTTCATCGTCATGCAGTTGCTGCAAGGCGAGACGCTTCGTGATCGGCTGGCCGCGCTTGCCGCTGACCACAAGACGTTAACGCTCGATGAATTGCTCGAGATCGCAATCCAGATGTGTGATGGCCTGCAGGCGGCGCATGACAAAGGCATCATCCATCGCGACATCAAACCGGCGAACATCTTTCTGACCAGCACCGGGCAGGTGAAGATTTTGGACTTCGGGCTGGCGAAGCTGGTCGGCACCTCAAAGGAAAGTGAAAGCGATGGTTTGGAGATTCAACCCGGCGCCACAGCCGCCGCCCCGCAGCCAGCCAGATTGGTTTCGCCTGACGCAACTCTTACCCGTCTCGGTGTGGCGATGGGGACGGCTGGCTACATGTCGCCCGAACAGGTTCGCGGCGAGAAGCTGGATGCTCGTACCGACCTGTTTTCGTTCGGCCTCGTGCTCTACGAGATGGCCACCGGCCAGCGGGCGTTTAACGGAGAGACGGCAGCGGTTGTGCGAGAGGCAATACTGAACAATTCTCCCGTACCTGTGCGGGAACTCAACACAACATTGCCGCCAACGCTGGTGGCCACGATTGACAGGGCTCTGGAGAAAGACCGGGAGCAGCGCTGTCAGTCGGCAGCAGAGATACGTAGGGACTTGGAAGAAGTCCACGGAGCTGAGACGTCATTTTCGTTTGCCGATTGGAAGTGGCCTGCTGCGGCCGTAGCGCTCCTTGCCGTTGCTATCGTTGCCGGCTCTGTGTATTGGCGGTCGCGCAGCTCCGTCAAACTTACCGACACGGACACCATCGTCCTCGCCGATTTCAATAACCAAACCAGCGATCCTGTATTTGACGACGCTCTGAACACAGCTCTGCGCGTGGAGTTGGAGCAGACCCCATTCCTCAACCTGCTCAGTTCCGACAAGGTGCGAGGAACGTTGAAGCAGATGAACCATTCCGAGAACGAGAAGTTGACGCGCGCGCTAGCGCGCGACGTTTGTCTCCACACCAATAGCAAGGCTGTAATCCAGGGAACAATTTCCGACGCGGGCAACAGGTACGACATCGAGCTAAGGGCCGAGAACTGTAAAACCGGCAAAACTCTGGCCCGAACCAAGCTGGAGGTGAACGAGCGCAACCAAATAGTAAAAACGCTCGGGATGGGAGGAAATCAACTCCGAGAGGAATTAGGCGAGCCACAGGCCACGCTGCAGAAATTCAACCAGCCGTTGGAAACGGCTACGAGTTCCTCCTTGGAGGCCCTGCAGGCCTTTGCACAGGGCTGGCTGCCGTTTATCGAAAAGGGGCCTTCCGCCGGCATTCCGTTTTATAGGCGCGCCGTGGAGTTGGACCCAACCTTTGCCGACGCCTACGGCTATCTTGGGGTGGTGTACGGCGATCTTGAAGAGAACGACTTAGCCGTCCAAAATCTAAAACGGGCGTACGAGTTGCGAGATCGGGTGACCCAGCGCCAAAGATATTTAATCGAATCCTTGTACGAGACATTTGTCACCGGCGATATCGGGAAATCCGTGCAGATCCTTAGTCAAATGGTGGACAACTATCCCCGGTATTGGGTAGCTCACAACAACCTAAGCGCTGACTTAATGGAACTGGGAAGGTATGAACAGGCCGCCGCCCAGGCGCGGGAAGCCCTTCGGCTAGACCCCAATTCATCGTTCTCGATGAGGTCGCTCATGAGGGCGAACATTAGTTTGAACCTTTTGGATGACGCCAAAGCCGTTTACGAGGCGGCGCAATCGCGCAATGTCCTCAGTCCAGGCATACGGGTTGAGGGCTACGAAGTGGCTTTTGTGCAGGGTGACAAGGCCGCAATGGCGGAACAGCTGAAATGGGCCACGGGTAAGCTAGGGGTTGAAGACCAGTTCGTCGGCCTGCAGGGGGACACCGAAGCATACTCTGGGCGAATTGCCACAGCCCGTGAATTCACACAGCGGGCTGTGGAATCGGCCAGCCGTGCGGGAACGCCGCAAGCCGCAGCACAGTGGAGAGCGGGCGAGGCGCTGCGGGAAGCTATGATTGGCAATGCTGACCGCGCACGGAAGAAGGGCGAAGAAGCGCTGCGGCTAAGCAGCGGTCAGCAGGTTACCGCTATCGTGGGGCTAGCGCTCGCGTTGGCGGGGGATACCGCACAGGCTCAGAGCATCGCCGACAGTTTGAATCAGCAACACCCGCAGGACACTATGCTCCAGAATTTCTGGTTGCCCAACATTTACGCGGCGCTCAATCTGCAGAAGAACACTCCCGGCAAGGCACTTGACGCTTTAGATAGGGCGATTCCCTACGCATGGTACGACGGCACCGAATGTCTCAATCCCATCTATCTGCGCGGTCTGGCATATCTGCAGGCGGGTCAGGGGCAGCAAGCGGCATCCGAGTTGCAGAAAATCACGGAGCATCCCGAGCTCGCGGCTAACTGCCTGGTAGGTGCGCTCTCGCGTCTTCAGCTTGGCCGCGCGCAGGTGATGATGGGCGACGAAGCCGCGGCGCGCAGGTCCTATCAGGACTTCCTCACGCTCTGGAAAGACGCCGATCCGGATATCCCGATCTACAAAGAAGCCAAAGCCGAGTACGCGAAGCTGCAGTAGCGGATATAAAAGCTCGGTGGAGGTCTTGCCGCTAAAAGGACGTGTCAGGTCTTTTTATCAGGCGATTACACAAGTTACCCCAAAACGCGCTGCCGGTGCCACGGTTACTTGTGCTAAGCGATATAACTTTAGTTATGCCGAAACTCCGAGATGTCGCCGTTATGGCGTGATCTCCCAGACCGTGCCATAGCCATTGGTGCCGCCGCTCTGCGCGGTCCCGTAGGTATTGCCGCTGGCGTCTAAGATGACGCTGCCGCCAGGTCCTTCTCCATCGCTTCCGCCGGTGAAATCATAAAGGTCGGTGTAGGTCCAAATCCCATTCGCGTGGCTTAGCTCGAAAACACTACCCTTCTGATGCAGGCCTCCGCCTGGGAGAGTTCCATAGAGATTTCCCTGGGAATCGAGCGTGAGATCCGACACCGGCCCGTCGCCGGTGGAAAGCTGTAAGAGCGTTGTGTAAATCCACGTGCCACCGGACAGCGACAATTCGTAGGTATATCCGGTGATGTAAGTTGCCCCATAGAGGTTACCCGAGGCGTCGGCAACCACGCCGGCATGAGGAATGCCGCCTTGCGAACAAAAGCTCGAGAGAATCTGTGCAGTCCATCCGGAGCCGGATGGCGCTAGCTGGAAGATCGTACTGCCGCCGCACGTGCCTCTGATAGAGGTGGTGCCATAAAGATCGCCTCCGCTCAGCTCTCCCGTACTTTCGCGAAAGGAAGGCCGGTTATTTTGTTCAGTTTTCGTCGATGGGTGGAAGGATCGGGCCTCCAGGGCGTGGGCCCTATTCGGCTGCGAAATGGGGTGTCGAGGGTTTCTCGGAAGTGCTGTCGCGCGAAGTGGCACCCCTGGGAATCAAGGTCACGATTGTTGAGCCGGGGGGATTTCGCACGGACTTTGCCGGCAGTTCCACCAAGTTGAGCGAAGGACATCCCGA
>JASHXK010000345.1 GCA_030043575.1 Terriglobales bacterium | reverse complement strand
CTGACGCCGTCGTCCGCCATCGCGCTCACGCTGCGGGCGGTCGGCGGTCTGACCACCGCCGAGATCGCGCACGCTTTCATGGTTCCCGAAGCGACGATGGCGCAAAGGATCAGCCGCGCCAAACAGAGCATCAAGGCTTCCGGTGTGCCCTTCAACCTGCCAACCCAACAGGAGCAGCCGCAGCGCTTGCGTTCCGTGCTGCATGTGCTCTACCTGATCTTCAACGAAGGCTATACCAGCAGCTCCGGCGTTGACCTGCAGCGGCTTGAGTTGTCACAAGAAGCGATTCGTCTGACGCGTTCGGTCTACAAGTTGCTGCCGCAGAATTCGGAGGTCGCGGGACTGTTGGCACTGATGTTGCTGACCGATGCCCGGCGCACAGCTCGAAGCGGAGCTGACGGCGAATTGATTCCGCTCGACGAGCAGGATCGAACTTTGTGGAATCAGGCTGAGATATCGGAAGGAGTCGCGCTGCTGACGGCCACGTTGGCAAAGGGAGCGATCGGCGCATATCAGCTCCAGGCTGCCATCGCCGCGGTTCATGACGAAGCATCTCGACCGGAGGACACAGACTGGCCGCAAATCCTTGCGCTCTACGAGCTATTGAAACACACCTCCGACAATCCCATGGTGGTGCTCAATTACGCGATTGCGGCCGCAATGGTACACGGTCCGTCCAAAGGGCTCGAATTGCTGACGGCGCTGGATTCCGACCCTCGGCTGGCCGAACATCATCGTCTCGACGCGGCTCGTGCTCATCTTTTGGAAATGGCCGGCGACTATCAAGCGGCGATCACGCACTATCGTCGTGCCGCCAATCGCACGACGAACATTCCCGAAAGGAATTACCTTACAGCTCAAGCCGCTCGATTAAGCGAAGCCTCATTGGATCAAGCCGGCGGTCCCGATTAGCGGACAGCCACGGACTGCTGAGCGATCGCAGCTCGTTTGTTCATTGGGAATTGCTGATCGAGATCAAGATTCACCTCCAGCACATTGACCCGGGGCTCCCCGAGAAAACCAAGTTGGCGTCCCATCGTATGCCGCTGGATCACCTCACGAATCTGCTGCTCCGACACGCCACGTTCGTGGGCCAGCCGCGGGACTTGAAAGTCAGCCGCCGCCGGAGTGATGTCGGGATCAAGCCCTGAGGCTGACGCCGTAACCAGATCGACCGGAACCAGCTGCGATGGATTCTCCGCATGCAGGCGAGCAACGTCGGCATTGACGCGGTCGATGAGCTTCTGGTTGGTCGGACCATACTGCGAACCGTTGGAGTTCGCAGCATCATAGCCGTTGCCCGCAGCTGAGGGGCGCGGGTGCAAATATCCCGGCGCGCTGAACCCCTGGCCGATAATTCGCGAGCCAATTACAACTCCATCGCGGGTGAGCAACTGACCGTTGGCCTTGTCATGAAACAACATCTGTGCCAGGCCCGTCACCACCAGCGGATAAATGACGCCCAGTAAGACCGTCGTTACGATCGTCATCAGGATTGCGATTTTCAGATTCTGCTTCATAGGTCCCTCAATTCCTGCGGCCCTTAGCTATCAGCTCTTTGCTGTTAGCAAGCTAGCCAGATCGAGCGTTCGCTAAGAGCTAAAGGCTAAGAGCCGCTTTCGTTCCGGCGCGTTACGCTAAACCAATGCTCGTAATCAGCATATCGATCAGCTTGATTCCGATGAACGGCACGATGATTCCACCCACGCCGTAAACCCACAGATTCCGCCGCAACAGTGCTGCGGCGCTCATCGGCCTGTATTTCACGCCACGCAGCGCCAGCGGGATCAGCGCGATAATGATCACCGCGTTGAAGATCACGGCCGACAGAATTGCCGACTGCGGAGTTTTCAAATGCATAATGTTCAGCGCATTGAGCACGGGGAACGTTCCCGCAAACATTGCTGGGATGATGGCAAAGTATTTGGCGACGTCGTTGGCGATGGAGAACGTGGTCAGCGAGCCGCGCGTCATCAGCAGCTGCTTGCCAATCGCGACCACCTCGATCAGCTTGGTCGGATTGGAATCCAGATCGACCATGTTGCCGGCTTCCTTGGCGGCCTGCGTTCCCGTATTCATGGCCACGCCAACGTCGGCCTGCGCCAGCGCCGGTGCGTCATTCGTTCCGTCTCCGGTCATGGCCACCAGCTTGCCCTGCGCCTGCTCGCGCCGGATCAGGTCCATCTTGTCCTTTGGGGTCGCCTGTGCGAGAAAGTCGTCCACTCCGGCCTCGCGCGCAATCGCGGCCGCAGTGAGGGGATTGTCGCCGGTAATCATCACGGTTTTGATCCCGATCGCGCGCAACTGATCGAAGCGTTCACGCATGCCGCCCTTGACGATGTCCTTGAGGTAGATCACACCAAGAGCACGCGTCTTCTCTGCCACCACCAAGGGCGTCCCGCCACCGCGTGCAATTCTCTCCACCGTCGCTTGCACTTCGGCTGGCATCTCGCTTCCATGGTTGGCGAGATAACGGGTGATCGCGTCAACGGCGCCTTTACGAATCTCATTGCCATTCATGTTCACGCCCGACATGCGCGTCTGGGCGGTAAAGGGCACGAATTCCATTTCGTGCGAGCTTAATTCCCTGCCCCGCAGTCCATACCGCTCCTTCGCCAGCACTACGATTGACCGGCCTTCCGGTGTCTCATCCGCCAGCGAAGAAAGCTGCGCCGCGTCGGCCATCTCGGTCTCGCTCACACCGGGGGCAGGAATGAATTCCGCGGCCTGCCGGTTGCCCAGGGTGATCGTTCCCGTTTTGTCGAGAAGAAGTGTGTCCACATCGCCCGCGGCCTCCACGGCGCGTCCCGACATGGCCAGGACGTTATGCTGAATCAGCCGATCCATGCCCGCTATACCAATCGCCGAGAGTAATCCGCCAATCGTCGTCGGGATCAGACAGACAAGCAGCGAGACGAGTACAAAGACTGTCTGAGGTGAGCCGGAATAAATCGCGAACGGCTGAAGAGTAACCACGGCCAACAGGAAGATGATGGTCAGTCCAGCCAGCAGGATATTCAGTGCAATCTCGTTGGGCGTCTTTTGCCGTTCTGCACCTTCAACCAGGGCGATCATGCGATCCAGAAATGTTTCTCCCGGATTCGACGTGATCTTCACCCGGATCTGATCGGAGAGCACGCGCGTGCCACCGGTGACGGCCGACCGGTCGCCGCCCGCCTCGCGAATCACTGGTGCGGACTCACCGGTAATTGCCGACTCATCCACCGAAGCTACACCTTCGATGATCTCGCCGTCGGAAGGAATGAGTTCGCTGGCGGAAACCACGACCACATCGCCGGCGCGCAATTTCGAACTCGGGATCTTCTCAATCTCACCGTCTTCGCGCTCCCGATTGGCAATCGTTTCCGACCGCGCCTTGCGCAGCGTATCTGCCTGCGCTTTACCCCGGCCTTCTGCCATCGCCTCTGCAAAATTGGCAAACAGCACCGTGAACCACAGCCACAGCGTGATCTGCAGGTTAAAGGCAAAATCGCCGCGGCCGCGAAACAGTAGAACGGTCGTGATCACGCTGCCGACCTCGACCACGAACATCACGGGATTGCCCATCATGTGGCGCGGATCGAGCTTGACGAACGAATCCAGGATTGCGCGCCAGACGATCTTGCCTTCCCAGACGGCTCTCTTGCGTGGTCTCCCGGGCGACTGTCCAAGGCGTACCATTGACGGCTCCGAAGTGATTTTGGTTTCCATTGTGCTTGCCATTTGCAGAATCCTTTAGAACGTCTTGCCCGCTGCCAGGAGCAGGTGCTCGAGAATTGGTCCCAGGCTGAGCGCCGGGAAGAAGGTCAGTGCACCGACGATGAGAATCACGCCGATCAGCAGCGCCGAAAACAGTGGCGTCGTAACCGGGAATGTTCCCAGTGACGGCGGAACATATTTCTTCTGCGCCAGATTTCCCGCGATCGCCAGCATGGGGATGATCATGAAGAAGCGACCCAGCAGCATGTCAAAACCGATACTGGTGTCGTACCACGGCGTGTTTACCGTCAATCCCCCGAAGGCAGAGCCGTTATTGCCGGCACCCGAGACATAGGCGTATAGCATCTGCGTCAGGCCATGCGGACCAGGATTGCTGATGCCCGACGTGCCGAAGTTGTGTACCGAGGCGACTCCGGAAAAGACCAAAATTACCAGCGGAAACACCAACGCCACCAGCATCGCCATCTTTACGTCGTAAGCTTCGATTTTTTTCCCGAGATATTCCGGCGTTCGTCCCACCATCAGGCCAGCGATAAAGACCGCGAGCACCACGTAGATCAGAACGCCGTACATACCGGCGCCGACCCCGCCGAAGATCACCTCGCTCAGCATGATGTTGACCAGCGGAATCATGCCGCCCAGCGGCATGTACGAGTCGAACCAGCTGTTGATTGCCCCGCAACTGGCGTCGGTCGTGACCGTGCCGAACAGCGTCGAGTCGGTGATGCCGAAGCGAACTTCTTTGCCCTCCATGTTGCCGCCCGGCTGCAGCGCCGTAACCTGCTGGTTTACTCCCTGCAGCAGCGGATTGCCGCGAGCTTCTGCCCAGTAGGCGACAGTGACTCCTGCGATGAACATTACAGCCATCGCTGCCCAAACAGCCCAGCCGTGGGCTTGCGATCCCGTCATCCGTCCGAGCGTGTACGTGAATCCGGCACCAATTGCAAAGATCGCGAACATCTGGATGTAGTTCGTCAGCGGGGTCGGATTCTCGAAAGGATGCGCACTGTTGGCGTTAAAGAATCCGCCGCCGTTGGTACCGTATTCCTTGATGATCTCCTGCGAAGCCACGGGTCCCTGCGCGATGGTCTGCGTGGCGACGGTATCCATCACCGGCTGGCCTTTGGCATCCACAGCAGGCTTGCCATCGGCGTTGATGTGCTGGACCTGCTGCGGTTCCATCAGCTTTGTCGTGTCATACGGCTTCAGGTTCTGCACCACTCCCTGCGAGACCAGTAGCAGCGCGCCGATCACGCAGAACGGCAGCAAAACCCACAGGCAGCTGCGAACCATGTCCACCCAGAAGTTGCCAATGGTCTTCATCTGCCGCCGCGCGATGCCGCGAATGAACGCAATGGCCAGCGCGATGCCGGTCGCTGCCGAAACAAAGTTGTGATAAGCGAGACCGGCCATCTGGGTGAAGTAGCTCATCGTCGTCTCGCCGGCGTAAGCCTGCCAGTTGGTGTTGGTGGTAAACGACGCTGCAGTGTTCCATGCCAAATGCTCGGGCGTCACTCCGGCAAACTTCTGCGGATTGAACGGCAGGTGCAGCTGGATGCGCTGAATCAGATACAACAGCAACATCGAGACCGCACTGAACAGCAACATGGCCGCAGCGTATTCCGTCCAATGCATCTCGTGATTCTCGTCGACACCGCTCAGGCGATAGACCAGACGCTCGACGGGCCGCATCACGGGATCCAGAAACGTGCGCTCCCGATTGAAGACGCGTGTCATGAAGATTCCAAGCGGTTTGGTCACCGCCAGGATCAGCCCAAGGTAAATCGCGATTTGTAGCCACCCATTGAAAGTCATCTCAGAACTTCTCCGGCCGCAGAAGCGCGTAGAAGAGATAGATCATCATCAACGCGCAGATTGCCATCATGATGGCCGATTCAGTGTGCATGGTTCCCCCCTTACTTAACGCGGTCGCAGAAATGTACGTATCCCAGCGACAGCGCGAAGAAAGCAATCGTGATTGCGACGAATAGTAGATCTGGCATGTGTTTCAGCTCCCCTAGTCCTCTACTCTGGCTTACTTGTTTGCTGCGCTCGAGGCCGGCGCAGTGCGAAGCTTCGATCTTGTCAGCTCCCTGGTATCCAGCTTGCCGTCATTGTTCCTGTCCAGCCTTTTGAACTCCGCTTCCATATATGCCATGAACTCCCGCTTGGAGATTTTCCCATCCTTATCTGTATCCATCAGCAGTAGCAACTGCTTCACCTCTTCTTCTCCAAGCGCGACCTTGTCCTGCGGTTTTGGGGCCGATGACTTTTGCGCAAAAAGGTCATTGGTATTGCACAGCACGAGCGTCGTGATCACCACCAAACCCATCCGAGCGGGTCTGTCCAGCCTCAACATGGCTCCCCCTTACATCTGTTCCCGTTACCACGGGCCTTGTTTGCGGCCAAACCACCAAATTACTCCCATGGTCGCGGTATTCTGGTCCGCGCTGAGTACGCCTTGCTGGTTGGTGAAAAAGATGGGCCGGTTGGACATATCGCGCCGGAACTCCCAGCGCATGTCAAGTCCATTCGCGAGCGTGAAGTCATAAGTCGCTGTGACTTCCTTCAGCGCTTCGATGTAGCTGGTTATCCCGGTGAAGAGTCCACCGTGATCGTTAAGGTATTCTGTGCGCCCTGCGAGATAAGTACGGGGCGTCAGTTGATACTTGGCGTAGACCGCTCCACCCCATACGTCGGCCGGGGCGTCGGACTGTCCAGGACCGTTGTTGGCCCACAAGCGCTGAATCACATAATCGCCTTCCAGCGCGAGCATGAGCCTGGCCGTGGTCTGCCACGTGGCATAGCTATCAAAGATGTGGGTCTTGCCGTCTGGCGCTGGACTGACCTTCTCAAAGCATAGTCCCGGCTGCACCGGAGGTGGACCACAGGTTGGCACTTCTAGAGCGTCCGGATGCTCCTGACCAAAGTAATAGTTAATCGTCCAACTAATGTTCTTGTTCGGCGTAATGGCTAAGCCGAATAGTTCGTCC
>JASHXK010000344.1 GCA_030043575.1 Terriglobales bacterium | reverse complement strand
GGGTCGCTGTCGAGAATTTAGCGCTATCGTGCAATCGTTCAATACTTACTATGTGCTCCGTGCGCAACAGCAGCTTGCAGTAGCAGCTCCGCTTGCCGAAAACTCCATTGCCCAATTAGAGGAATTCCGCGAGGAATACATCGCATTCTTGCGTTCGGTCGAGCCGTGGGCGAAGGGAATTGCAAACTATCTGCAGGCCAGCAGCGTCACAGAGTACCCTACTTTATCGAGACTTGCGCCTACTAGCCACTTTCAACGTCCGAAGCCTTTTCGACAAATCACAACCGCCGGGGCTTAGTTATTGCTCATCTCTTTTGTTTGAGTCGCAGCATAGCGCAAAGAGCGACACGAACTTTGACGCTACAGCGATGTATGAGGCGGAACGAATGGCGGTTGTTGAGGCGCTTTCTGCGCCGGGCTCGAAGGCACGAAATGTACGTGGACGGCTTGGCGTAACCAAGTTCAAGGCTATAGGAAGACTTCGGTGGTATCGGCAAAAAGTTCAACAGAAGAACTAACATGAAATGGATCACCGCTACAGATTTGGAGAGATGGGCAGATAGTAAAGCTGCCGAAGGAGGACTGCCGTATCTCGTAAGCAGCCTAATTAGGGCCTCAGCCCCAAACGCAATCGCGTTTCGATTCCCCGCAGGTGATTCCTCACAGATTCCAGGGTATGACGGCAGATTGTGGGGCAGTTATCATACATGTCGCTCTGGACGGTTCGTCGCTGTCATGGAGAACCCAAAAGCACTAAGCTGCCATCAGCAATTGTTCCCGCCAGGGCCCCCGAAATAGAAGTACTCGCCCCAAACCGGATTGTTGGAGTAGGTGGGTCCATCCAATGAGTAACAGTTTGGCGAGGGTTGCTGACCCTGCAAGTTTGCCCACGTCGAAGCATTGGTCAGGCTGAGGTAAAAGATCTGCCGCTGGAAGGCGGCAAACGTGTAGCCCTGGTTGGCCCAGGCGCCGCTGCCCATGGGGCCCCAGTTGCCATCGCCCGCCGTTTCGCCGCCATAGGTGATGCTCGTCGCGTTCTGCGACATCTGACCGCCGCGGAACACCATGGCCGGGTAATAGCCAATCCAGGTGCTGTTGTTGCCATTGCCCAGTGCCAGCCACCAGTTGTTCTGGAAGAAGTACCAGCTCATGGTGAAAAAGTACTGCTTGCCGCCGGAGATGCTGTAGTTGGCGAACTTGCCGCCCAGGTGCCATTTGTTGCTCACCTGTACGAACCCCACGCACTTCAGGTTGTAGCATCCCATGTTGGGCACCGTACCTCCCTGACCGTAGTTGTTCGCGGTGAAGAAGATGAATAGCCGGGCATTGTTGTCGCCGTACAGGCCGGGATAGTTCTGCCAGCCACCTTCGATGGTTTGCAGGTTGTTACCCTGGCCGCCGGAATACCACTGTTGCGACAATGAGAATATCTGGCCCAGTTGGGTATTGACTTGGGGATTCCAGATATTGATGGTCGAATTGCCACCCAGATTATTTACCGTCTGGACGGTATAGGCGTATTTGTGTGAAACTGCCGGCGGATCGATGCCCGGCATCGCGCCCGTGCCGTCAGAACTCTTGTTGAAAAAGTCTTGCAGGTTGGCAAAACTGGCGAGCTCGGCGATGGTAATCCGTTGCATCGGGATGGTGCTGCTGGCACAGGTGGTCGAGTCGCCGAACTGATCGTATTGATCCTCAGGCCCCAGCTGCGGACTGAAAGTATCGTTGCCCTCAGCGGTCGCGCCCGGCGCAGGAGGCGGCTGCGCAATGCTGTTGAGACCCTGCTGCACGTACGACGGCTGCTCCTGGATCGGGATGCAATCGTAGTATTGGCCGTACAGCAGGAAGCTCTGGCTTACCTGCACTCCCTGATACATGCTCTGAATATACTGCTGCATCAGTTGGAAGGTGTTCGAATCTTGCACTGCATAGCCCGGCTGGCCGACGTAACTGCTCGACTGTGCCGCCGCGGTGTTGGCCAGGAATTGGTTAAACGAGACGAATTGGGCGTTGGCATTCAGTGATCCGCTCAGCGTTGCTATAAGCAGGACCATCACGCTCAGCAGGCCACGGTGTCTCATAGTCTTCATCACGCTCTCCTTTACGGCGCTAGGCGCCTGTGTTGCTGACTTAGCTTTGAAATGGCAATCGGGGAGCTGGCCACTCTGATTAGCTGGGCGCAGAATGCGCCCGATGCGGGCGCGCTTCAATCGTCAACGTCTGATTTGCAGATGATTTGAAGATGATCGGCTAAGCCACTGATGGAGGATGGTTTAGCTGCCGATGAGTTCGAGGAAGCTTTCCCGGTCAAAATGGACAAGCTGGGCAGTCAGTCAATCGCTCTACCTCCTATCCCGTCAAACGCGAGGAGGGAGAGGAGGTAGAGAGACTTCGCTTGGGAGGACTCAAGCCTTCCGCCGGAGGACCCAGACCACAGCCGAAGAGCGTGTTTGGTATTGTGACGCTTCTTCTCCCCAGCGATATTCGGTGTGGTCAACGCTCTGGATATCCGCAACGCCCACTGGCTCATAATGGTCCGGGACGTACCTCTCCATCCAGGTAAAGACGTTTCGATGGGATTCGGGCATGTTAAGCCAGGACGGCGGCACGTTCACCAAAACGACAAACTCCGGGCGAGCGGCTTCAATCTCCGAGATAAACTCTTGTTGCATGGTGAGCGCGTAGGGCTGCTCCTCCATGAGCGCATACGTGTAGATATACCCGGTTGCGGAGTGCCGGTGCGCATAGAAGTAAATTTCCGGCTCCGACCCGAGGACAGCGATAGCAGCGGCTGGGTCGCTGTGGCCACGCAAGTATTCGGCAACCTTGAGGGCCTCTGGGAACGGCTGCATTCCGTAAACGGCGCGCGGTACATCGGCCGGATCTATTTCAAACAAGAAATCTCGCTGCACAAGGAGTGAAATCGCGAATGCGGCCAGGAATGCCGCACCCGGGGCCCACCTCACAAACGCCGACTTGTTATGCTCGGCTATAACGGAAGTTGCTGAACTTACCGCCACGGAAACCAGCAATGACACCGCGGGCAACAGCATGATGAAGTAATGTGCAGTAAAACGAAATCCAAGACAGACTGCCAAGAAAGAAAAGACCGTAAGTCCCAGGCAAAACACGCTATGCCGGCGGGCCTTGGCATCCCACAAGAAAGCTGTGAGTCCCACCGCCGCCATCAACCAGACCAGCATCGCAGGTTCGGCCATCTGCGGAAACTCCTCGATTAACTCCTGCAAGCCACGGCCGAGGCCGAAGCCATAGTGACGCGCATAGGAGAAAGTCCAGAACCAGAACCTCCCAAATACGCCAGCCCTCCACAAAATCAGACACGTTACTCCATACGGTATGACCACCCCCAGAGCGAAAAATCCGAAGCGCGTGAGCAGATTCTTTAGCTGAATTGGTTGGGCCCACTCGCGCCGGAGCAGGTACAGGCCCGCAAAAATCGCGAAAAAGATGCCAGGCTGCTTCATTGTGATCGCCAGGCCCAGCAGAACCCCGCTCAGAAAGAACAGCCAGGCTCGCTTGCGGTCGATGGCGTCCAGCAGTACAAGCAGGCCAGCCACGGCCGGAAGGACCACGAAATGCGTCGCATGCCCCTCAAGGCCACTAACAGAAAAACTGGTGGACAACAGACCGTAACTGGCTGCAGCCACCAGACCCGCGAGCCTTTCGAAAAGCCGGGTTGCCAGGAAAAACATGAGCACGATTGTGCTGGCGTTGATCAGCATTACACCAAGGTGAATGCCAGAGGGGGTTTGCCCCAGCACGCCCATGATCAACGCGTACGCCGCGTACGTACCGGGAAGTTTCACGTTGTATGCCAGTTGATAAGGAGGTATACCCTGCAGGATCAACTGGCCGGCGTAGGCATATTCACCTTGGTCGCGTTCCAATGGAACATCTCGCAGGCGGAAGCGGATGGTCGCGAAGATCGCGATTACGGCGAGCAGAAGGACTGCACAGAGACGAACAGAGGGCTGCCACGGTGCCGGCTGCTTCGGTCCGACACGCGCAAGCTTCCTTCGCCGCGTGCGTTTGGTCATCGGCTTTTTGCCACGATCAGCTACTCATATTACGACTCCGAAAGTAATGACAGCCATCGGCTTTCTGAATTCACGACTCCGCCTTCGCAAAGCAGGACCAGGCGTGAGCTTGACCGTCTTTATACCGGAGACCGAGATGTGTTCGGATTGGCTCTATGGCTTAGGAACGATCTGGGCAGGCGAAAGGAGCGGGGTGGGGTGCAGGCGTACGAGTCAAGGACCGCCATCCTCGCAAACAGCTCAGGCGGGTCATTCGGTAGCGTGTAGCGGGCGGACGGCCTCAGCGCGTCGGGTAGTGGTGCAGGTTGAATTCAGGCGTTGAAGGCTAAGCCCCGACTGTCATCCCGAGCGCGCCTCCTTTTGCGAAGCGAGGGATCTGGGCGCGCCGATTCGTGCCAGCGCACGAAAGGCACGCATCCCTAGTCCACCTGAATTCAAACTGCACCCCTACCACGCGTTGGCGCGAGTTTTTCCCGCCGCTTGGTTTCTCGTATCATCGTTCTGATCGATGCGAAGCCGGAGGAATATCGTCTGGGTTGTCGTCGCGGTCGCAGTCATTGTTGGCGGCATTGTGACTGCGGTCCTGCTGCGAAAGCGCGCGGCTCCGGACGCGGTGCGTCTGCTGCCCGACTCCGATGCGGTTCTCTATATCAACCTTGAGCCCATCCGCCTGCTTACTGACATTGCCAAGAATCCACCGAAGGAACGCGAGGCCGACTACGAGGAATTCGTGCGGGAAACCGGCTTCGAGTTCGAGCGCGACCTCGACCGGGCGGCGTTCGCCATTCACTACGGCGTCGCCAACGGCAAAGGCAAACCGGCTGAGACTCGTTACAGCGAGATCCTGCAGGGCCACTTCGACCACGCGCGCGTGACCGGCTGGCTGCGCAAGGTCGCCGTCTCGACCGAGCATTATCAGGACTATGACATCTACACCATCCCGATCGAGGATCGCACCGTGCGCGTTGCCCTGCTCGGCATCGACATCGTCGCGGCCTCCAACGTCGACGACTCCAGTGTCATTCACGGCATGATCGATCGCTACAAGCAGGCCGCCTTGCCATTCGCCGGGCCGGAGCTGGTCAGCGATTACTATCGGCGTGTGCCGCTCGGCAGCATTGTCTGGACGATCGCGCGCACCCCCGCGGCTAAAACCTCCGAGGACCATGGCGAGCTTCTGCTTCCCGGCGCCTGGAGCGGTTTGCTGCCGCGCGGGAGCGTGGTCATCGCTTCGGCGCGGCCACTCAATGAGGTACGCCTGCGAGCCGACGTCGTTCTGCACGACGAGAACCAGGCGCAGCGCTTCACCGAGCAAGTAGCCACCTACCTCGTGTTGTTCAAGTCGTTGGAGATATCGATGGATGAGGGCGGGCCGGATAAGGACGTCAAAGCGGCATTTGACAGTCTCGCCGTGCAACAGGACAGGAACGAAGCGGTGCTGACGGCGAAGGTCCCGTACGCGTTTTTCAAGAAGGTGTTGAGCGCACCGCCAGTCGAGATGGCGCCGCAACTCGCGCAGCCGCCGACTGGCCGGGCTCCCTCACCCAAAACAACGCCCCAGCAGACGAAGTAGCCGGTGCTGCCTCCATTACCCAGGCGGAGAAGATCATCCGCTCCAGTTTTTCAACGCTGCGCTTGCATCCCGCCGCGGGAACACGGAAACTGTACAGACAGCCTGCATGAATATCGCACTCTTCGGCGGTACCTTTGACCCAATCCATCGCGGACATCTGGTGGTGGCTCGCGCCGCCGCCGCCAAATTCCAGCTGAAACAGGTTTGGTTCGTTCCCGCCGACATTCCGCCCCACAAGCAGAAATCGCCCGTCACGGCTTTCGATCATCGCTATGCGATGGTCACTCTTGGGGTTGCCAGCGAGAAGGAGTTTATCCCGTCTTTGCTTGAGGCGCCCGACCTGGCAATTCCGGAGAGCAAGCGCAAGCCCAGCTACTCGATCGAAACCGTCCGTCGCGTCAAAAAGACGCTGGGCAGGAGCGACCACTTATACTTTCTGATAGGGATGGATGCGTTCCGCGAGATTGCCACCTGGTACAAGGCGGAAGAGTTGTTGACCGAGTGCGACTTCATTGTGGCGGCGCGTCCGGGATATTCTCTCGCCGACGTGGCATCGGCGCTGCCGGAAAAGCTGCGGCCGCAAGCTTCGGTCACCAAACTTTTCCGCAAAGAAGCGATGGATGGAACGCTGGTGCTCCGCGGTGCCACGCTGCACATGCTGCCGGAAACGCATGAAGATATCTCGGCGACCCAGATCCGCACCGCGGTCGATCGCGGCGGCGCGCTCAAGCGTCTGCTGCCCGACTTGGTCGCCGAATACATCAAAAAGGAAGGGTTGTATCGTAAAACGAGGACAAGGGATTAGGGACCACGGGAAGCTGCAAGGCAAATAGCGAATAGCGAAAGGCGAAGAGCGAACAGCGACATCGCGAACACGATTGCATGAAGAACATTGAAGTGGGATCTCAGGTTGCCCTGGCTGTGCGAGCCTGCCAGTCGAAGAAGGCCGAAGACATCAGCGTATTACAACTGGACGCTCAAGCCAGTGGCTTCACGGATTACTTTGTGCTCTGTTCGGGCATAAATCCGCGCCAGGTACAGGCTATCGTCGACGAAGTCGACCAGAAGCTCAGCGCCATTGGGGTTCAGCCCAAACACATCGAGGGCTATAACCAGGCGGATTGGGTGCTCATGGACTATGTGGACTTCGTGGTCCACGTCTTTTCCGAGAACGCGCGCAAGTTCTATGATCTGGAGCGGCTGTGGAAGACGGCAACCCGCCGGCAGCTGGCTGACCTTGAGAAGCCTGCAGCCAAGCCTCCTGCGAAGAAAACCGCAAAGGCCAAGCCGGCGAAGAAATCCGCCAAATCCGTGTCGCGCAAGCGCGCTGCGACCAAGTCTTCGGGCGAGAGTTCCTGAGCCGTGAGACTGCACATTGCCTGGATTGGCCGCACCAGGAGCGCGCCCATTCAATCTTTGACGGCGGAATATCTTAAGCGATTGTCACGCTTCGCCGCATGCGATGCGCGTGAGCTGTTGTCGGAAACCGCTCTGCTCAAGCTGGTCGAAAAGAGTTCAGGACGCACGCAGCCGGTGCTGGTGTTGCTGGATTCGCGCGGCCGCCAGCTGACTTCGGAAGAGATCGCTAACTTCCTGCAATATCATCAGTCTCACGATACGCAGGAGTTGCTGTTTGCGGTTGGACCGGCGGACGGCTGGAGCGACAGTACGCGAGCGGCAGCCAACAGCATTCTCTCCTTCGGAAAAATCACCTTGCCGCACGAACTGGCGCGCGTTGTACTGCTGGAGCAGCTTTACCGGGGATTCAGCATCTTGCAAGGCCATCCCTATCATGGAGGACATTAAGCAGTGATGAAGTTTGGTCGTGGAGAGTTCAGCCGGATGGTGGTCTGGGTGTGCTTTGCCGCAGGTCTATCCTACCCTGTAGGACAGTCCCCCAATGTGGGACATCCCCCGGCGAAGACCTCGCAATCTGCCGTCCTTTTTCCGCCCCTGGAGCAGTGGAAAGATGCTGTGGTCGCGGGCAATGTGACCGCTCTGCGGGCTCTGTGCAGCACCGACCCCACACCGCAAATTGGCACTCTGGCTGGGCCGAGCAGCGCTGACGCCGAAATTGCCTTCTGGATGGGGTTGAAGCCGCATCGCATGAAAATCGGCGTCGTCAAGTCGGAGCCGCAACAGTCCGGAGTGCAGCAGGTAGTCTTCGAAGCCGAAATCCACGCCGGTACGAATTCGAGCGACCATGTGCAGTATGTGACCGAAGCGCAGCTGTGGCAGCAGCAGGGCGCAAGCTGGAAGCTGATCGCCTCCAAGCGCACCGACGCGACGCGGTTGGAGCAGCCAACTTCGACGGACAAGGTGATCTATACTCCCGGCCTGGACGCTCATACTGAAGTCAAAGACGCCCTGGCCCTCGCGGCCAGGCAGCACAAGAATGTCCTCATCGTCTTTGGCGCGAACTGGTGCTACGACTGCCACGTGCTCGACTTGGCGTTTCATCGTCCCGATCTTGCCGGCGTGTTGAACCGCAACTATGAAGTAGTGCATGTCGACGTTGGCGAAGGCGACAAGAATCAGGACATCATGGAGCAATATCATGTGCCGATGAAAAAGGGCATTCCTGCGCTCGCCGTGCTCGCCCCCAGCGGCAAGCTTCTCTACAGCCAGCAAGGCGGCGAGTTCGAGAAAGCGCGGTCGCTGGCTCCGGAAGATCTGCTGGCGTTCCTGAACAAGTGGAAACCGTGAAAATAGCAGGACCGCGCCGAATAAGCGTGCGGGCCTTCCCATCGTGGCCGTGACTTACAGGCCCTGACTAACTCTGTTCAGGCACTCTTCAGGATGACGGCTTGTCGGATGCGATGAGGCAAGCCGTTGCAGGGCTGCCGTTGAGAATCGCGAAGATTTCTACCGGTCCTATCGGCCGCGAGGCCTGAACATATCCCGTGTAGCCGACAAAGTTGGTGGTCATCCAGGGATGGGAAGCCTTGTCCAGGACGCGCCAATCGCCTATGGCGCCGACGCCGGTGATCATGCCTTCACTCGTGGTGACAATTGCCACAGGCGGCGCTTGATGCTTGATGTCCCAGGCCCAACCGGTAATGCGAAGCATCGGGGGTATCGCCCGATCCATCGCCATGCTGGTCTCCACGGCTCCGGTGCAGTCGGTTGGAGGGGCCAATGGAAACGCGGACGCCAGCGGCTTATCGAGGAGCTGTGAAATCGGATCGCGAAAAACCGACAACTGCTCCCGGCGCATGTAGGGAACCAGACTGTAAAGGTCGTCGGGCTGCCGGTAAACCCACTTCAGGTTTTCGATGTCGGGTACTCCGGTAATGAGAGATGCCTCTGCGGTGTGAAGCTTGAAACCATGCACGCGTGCGCGTATCAGCGGATTCTTTGCATAGCTTGCAGCTGCGAGCATGATGCACAGCAGCCCGCCCTGGACCACCGCCATCGCAACTCCCCGTGCGCTGTGCCGCGACGCCATACTCGCCAACAGCAGCAATCCCAAACAGCACCAGAACAGCAAAGCAAACGCCTGATAGCGCGAGGTGGACGCCTGCAGCAGTCCGAAGCCTGATCGTCCGAAGGCGGTGATGAAGCCGGTTCCCGCACAAAATAACATGATGAGAACCATCTGCACATGAAACGCCTGAAGCTTGCGTACGTATTCGCGTAGCTGCAGAACCAGCCAGAAACAAGCTGCCAATCCGGTCAACCCGAGAATTACCGCCGCACGAAAATTGTCGTTGACCCACGAACTACCGAAATATGTGGCCAGATATGCGGCAGTTGCAACCGGGGTGCGGGCAGAGTTCAGGGCATAGGACGGGCTGATGTAGTCGATCAGATACAAAGCGACACTGGCGGCGCCGGCGATCGCATAGGTGAGGGCAGCGCGCCGCAAGCGCAGCAGCAGGGCCGCGCACAACAACAGCGGCCAGAGAAGATTTCCATTCAGCAGCGACCAGCTGCCGCCCAGCGTCGCCACAACAGAAACAACCAGATACTTCGTCGCGCCGGGCCTGCTGAGCTCGCCTGCCGATCGCATCCAGTAGAGCATCAGCCCGGCGATCGACAGAATGGCAAACAGTCCGGGCAGCGCGAAACAGACGCACTCACCCCAAACCAGCATCTCCCACAATGAGGGACAAAGCAGGCAGAACGCGGCAAGTCCCACTCCCGTGCGCCATAACGAACCGCGCCAGCCGCCGATCGCGCGCATGCTCCAGGCCAGAACCACGACTTGCAAGCTGAGGATCACAAAGATCGCGGTGAGAAGCAGCACCTGGTTGGCATGAAACCAGTGCAGATCGGCCAGCATGAACAGTCGTGAAATTACCAGCCGATGTTCGTTGTGCTGCGTCCACAGCCATTCCAGGACGGACCCGCCTCCAGTGGCGGGAAAATCGATTTCGACCCACCCATCCCAGAAAGGCAGGCTGGAGTAGCTGACGACCACAATGTAGGTGGAGTAGAACGCTGTGAACAATCCCCCAGCCAGAATCAGGTAGGAAAAGACATCGACCACTCGGGATACGGGCGTATGCCCTGGGTCGCTGACTAGCGACTGCTCATGCAGCGCATTTGAGATTGCACTATTCACACGCGAATCCGGTGCTTAGAAAAACTCCACCTGCTGTCGTTGGGATCACGCTAATGACTCTGGCCGAATCCCTTACGCCGCTGTTCGCTGTAGCGGTTGAGGGCATCCTGGATGATCGGCGTGGCGTGCTGTGACGGCTGGATGTCATCGACTTCCACCGCTTTGCCTTCCAATTGTTTGTAGTCGAGAAAGAAGCGCCGCAGCATAGCCAGGCGATGCTCCGGCATCTCAGCAGCTTCTTTGTAGGCGTTGAACTCCGGATCCTGGGTGGCGACCGAGATAACTTTGTGGTCGCGTTTGCCGCCGTCGATCATGGTCATCAGTCCAATGGTGCGGGCGTAAATCAGGGTCAGCGGCACCACCGCCTCCTGGCAGAACACCAGAACATCGAGCGGGTCGTCATCTTCCGCCAGGGTCTGCGGGATGAAACCGTAGTTCGCAGGATAGTACACCGCCGAATAAAGCACGCGGTCCAGCTTGATCAGACCGCTCTGTTTGTCCAGCTCGTACTTCACGCTGGAGCCAAAGGGGATCTCGATGACCGCGCGGAACTCCAGCGGCAGGTTCTCGCCGGGAGAGATGTCGTGCCAGGCATGAGTCATGGGGGCGCTCGGAATCGCAGAAGCGACCTACATTGTAGCCCAGCGACCGTAGCGCACGGCGATTCCACGCCTCCATTTCCAAGGTCATTCATCTGCGCCAGGCGGTGGTGAGTTGCTGGGGAAGTGGGATCAATGTTTTGCTTTCCCTATTGCTTTCCAATAGAAAGCATGCCATTATCCTATGGGTTAGCCATAGGGAGGCCGGGCATGGGCGAAAAGACCGACGTGTGGCAGGGAACGCTGGCATTAATGGTGCTCAAGACGCTGCAGACGATGGGGCCGCTACACGGTTACGGCATCGCTCGCCGCATCGAGCAGACCAGCGGCAACCTTCTTTCTTTGAATTACGGAACGCTCTATCCGGCCCTGCTCAAGCTGGAACAGGAAGGTTCCATCGCTTCCGAGTGGGGAACATCGGATAACAATCGCAAGGCCAAGTTCTACAAGCTGACGCGCGCGGGACGCAAGCAACTGGAGAACGAGGCGCGCGATTGGGAGCAGGCCGCCGCCATTGTCGCTCGCTTCCTATCCCCCGCTGGAGAGCAGGCATGAAGCGCTTGCGAGCCTGGATGGTGCGCCTCGCCGGCGTCTTCTTCAGCCGGCGCCGGGAACAGGAGATGGCGGATGAGATGGAAAGTCATCTGCAACTGCACATCGCAGACAATCTGCGCGCCGGTATGACGCCGGATGAGGCGCGACGCCAGGCGCTGCTGAGGCTCGGTGGACTGGAGCAGACGAAGCAGATTTATCGCGAACGCGGCACGGTGCCTGCGCTGGAAGCGCTCGGCCACGATGTTCGATTCGCCTTCCGCCAGCTCAGGAGAAACCCGGGGTTTGCCTTCACCGCAGCTATCGTCCTGGCGTTAGGCATCAGCGCCAGCACGGCAATCTTCAGTGCGGTCGATCCGATTCTCTTTCGCCCGCTGCCCTACCCGGATCCCAGCCGCGTCATGATGCTGTGGGAGGAGCGTAACGACGGCTCGCGGGAGGCCGTATGCTTTGGCACATTTCACGGATTGCAGGAGCGCAGCCAGTCCTTTCAAGCCGTGGCTGTAATGAAACCGTGGCAGCCGACGATGATCGGTCGCGGCGAGCCGGAGCGATTCGAAGGCCAACGGGTCAGCGCCGATTATTTCCGGGTGCTGGGCGTCGAGCCGGTGCTCGGCCGCGGATTCGATGCCGCTGACGATCAGCACAACGGACCCAATGTCGTTGTCCTGAGCGACACTCTCTGGCGGCGTCGTTTTGCCGGCGACCGTGCGATTCTCGGCCGTCAGATCACGCTCGATGACAACCTATACAGCGTGATCGGCGTCATGCCGAAGTCGTTTGAGAATGTGCTGGAGCCCGCGGCACAGCTTTGGGCGCCTCTGCAATACGATCCTTCTCTTCCCGCCGACGGGCGTGAGTGGGGACATCATCTGCAAATGATCGGCCGTCTGGCGTCGCGCGTCAGCAGAAACGCCGCTGGTAACGAACTCGGCGTCATTCTGCATTCCCTCGGCCAGATTTATGCGAAGGGATTCGACAGCTCCGGCGGCGTTTCCAGGGGAATGCTTGTAAATCCGCTGCAGAAGGACATTGCCCGGGACGTGCGGCCGGCGTTGCTGGCGATTCTTGGCGCGGTCGTGCTCGTGCTGCTGATCGCGTGCGTGAATGTCACCAGCCTGATACTGGCGCGTGGCGCCCGGAGGCGTAGCGAATTCGCTGTGCGAGCGGCGCTCGGTGCGAACCGGATGCGCCTGGTACAGCAGTTGCTCACTGAGAGTTTGTTGCTCGCAGCGATCGGCGGTTTGATTGGGATACTGCTGGCCAACGGAGGCGTGCGCCTGCTGGTCGGGCTGAGTCCAGCTGCCTTGCCGCGCGTGGATGCGATTCGCATCGACAACCTGGTACTTCTTTTCGCATTGGCTATTACGACGCTGGTGGGACTGGTAGTTGGACTGATGCCCGCGCTCCACGCTTCGCACAGCGATCCGCACACTAGCTTGCAGCAGAATTCGCGGACAACCGCGGGCAGTCAGCAGATGACGCGCCGCACACTGGTCGTCTCCGAAGTAGCGATCGCGTTGGTCCTGCTGATCAGTGCAGGCTTGCTGCTGCGCAGTATTCAGCGGTTGTTTGCGATTCCTCCGGGCTTTGATCCCTCGCACCTGCTAACCATGCAGGTGCAGGAGTACGGTCATCGCTTCGACAAGGACGCTGATCGTGCGCGCTTCTATGAACAAGCTCTGCAGGCGGTGCGGCAGCTTCCCGGCGTCGTCGATGTGGCGTTTACCAGCCAGCTTCCGCTGAGCGGTGACTTCGACAGCTACGGCGTCGAGTTCGCGGCCCATCCCGGCGATCTATCTTCCGAAGGTTTTCGCTACGCTGTGGATCCCAGCTACTTCGCCGTGATGAAGGTCCCGTTGCTGCACGGACGCCTGCTCACGGAGAGCGACCGGGCCGGCGCACCGGTTGCGGTTCTGCTCAGCGAGTCGTATGCCAGGCGCATGTTCGGCCGGCAGGATCCCGTTGGGCAGCGCATCCGCATTGGTCCCGATTACGGTCATCCTGACAAGCCCTGGGCGAACGTCGTCGGTGTCGTGGGCGATGTGAAGCAGTTATCACTGGGACTGAGTGACTCCCAGGCATTCTATACGACTCCCACACAGTGGCACTGGGTAGACAATGTGCAGTCGCTGGTGGTGCGCACCCGCGGCGATGCGGCGGCTATGGCACCGGCAATTCGCCGGGCGATCTGGTCTGTGGACAAAGATCAGCCCATCGTGCGCGTCGCTACCATGGAGAACCTGGTCGCGGCCTCCGAAGCGCAACGTCACTTCGCATTGGTGTTGTTCGAAGCGTTCGCACTAGTGGGATTGATTCTTGCGGCGACCGGCATCTACGGCGTTCTCTCCGGCAACGTCGCCGAGCGCACGCGCGAGATCGGAGTACGGGCCGCGCTGGGAGCTTCGCCGGCCAACATCCTGCGTTTGATTCTGCGCCAGGGCATGACGCTCGCCGCGCTGGGCATCGCAATCGGCTTGCTGGGAGCCATTGCGGCCAGCCGCGCGCTCCTCACGTTGCTGTTCGGTGTTTCTCCGCTCGATCCACTTACCTACGCGGGCGTCGTCGCAGTGCTGGCTGCGGTAGCGGCGATTGCCTGCTGGATTCCGGCGCGGCGCGCAGCGCAGGTTGATCCGGCGATCACCTTGAGGGCGGAGTAAGCGATGAAATGGTTGCGCAGCTGGATGTTGCGATTTGCCGGGATCTTCTCTAAGCAACACCGCGAGTGCGACTTTGCTAACGAGATCGAAGCCCACCTGCAGATGCAAACGGAGGACTACGTGCGCGACGGTATGTCCTCGGACCAGGCGCGCCGGCAGGCGATCTTGAAACTCGGAGGCGTTGAGCAGACCAAGCAGGCCTACCGCGAGCGCGGTACCATGCCACTCGTCGAAAGTGTGCTGCAGGACCTGCGCTTCGCACTCCGGCAACTCACCAGGAATCCGGGCTTCGCCTGCGTTGCGATTATGGTTTTGGCGCTGGGCCTGGGTGCCAGCATTGCCATCTTTACTTTCGTCGACGCAACCCTGATCAAAGCACTGCCATACTGGAAGCCGGAGCGACTGGCTTGCGTGACCGGCAGTGTCGCGGTGCTCCCGCGTGCCAACCTGTCTTATGCCGATTATCTCGATTGGAAAAGCCGCAATGACGTATTGAGCTCGCTCGACGTTTGGGACCAGCGCGGCTATATGTTC
>JASHXK010000343.1 GCA_030043575.1 Terriglobales bacterium | reverse complement strand
CGGCCGGCGGATCATCACGCCATCAGCGGAGGAACAAGCCGACATTCACGACAGGTATGTGAACCAGTTGATCAAAGGCGTTTTTCTGCCGGAGACGCGCGCGCGACTACAAGAGATTATTGCGACGCAAGTGGAGCGCGACGGAGTGGAGGGCGTAATCCTTGCAGGAACGGAGCTACCGCTGATTTTGAAGGACGAGACGATTGCCGGAGTTCCACTGCTCGATACTACGCAGATACACGTGAATGCTGTAGTTGAGGAACTCCTCTCTTAGCACCTATGAGACAGCTCCCACCAGCACAACCGGTAAGGTGGGTTTGTCGGAGCCTTCCTCTTTCTCAACCGTGATGGCGAAAGCCTTGGCCTCGACGCCTTCCGGCATCTTGTGGTCCATCATCATGGCGTTACCGTGATCGTCGGGCTTGAAGACGCCGGCGGCAATGGGCGCGCCCGCCATGGGGATGATCCAGAGCTCGTAAGCTTTGCCTTCCGGAACGGGAGCCAGATTGCTGGCCATGAACATCATGCGCTTGCGCGAAGGGCTGTAGATGGCGGTGCCGCTGGGCTGGCGCGGCATTTTCTCCGGATTCAGCGAAACGTGGACGGCGTCGGGTGAAGTCAGCAGCTCAAGCTCCTGATTCATGCGATCGAGCTGCGCGATCTGATCCTGATTGCGGTTGCCGAGCTCGGCGATTTCGTCTCTCATGCCGATGTTGTGGCGGACCAGCACCAGAGCAACCAAGAATAAGGCCAGGGCCGCGAAAGTGGGAATCAGAACGGCCCAGAGGTTGCGGCGCGGAGCAGCCGAGGGTTCAGGAGCGGAGACGCCGCGGGGTTCGGCCGCGACCGCGCGCATCAGGCGCTCTTTGCTGCGCGCCGGCGGCTGCGGACCGCTGATGCTCAGGCCGAGGAGCGCCAGATCGGCGCGCATGGCATGCAGCTCGCGGCGGCAGGCGGAGCAGGTCTGGAGATGTTCCTCCATCTCCTGCAGCTCGGCGCCCGTCAGCTCGTTGAGCGCGTAGAGCGTCAGATCCTCCGCGAATTGATCGTGCGTCTTCATCGCAATCAGGGACTTTGTTCTGTGCCGTCCCTACGGGACTCAGATTTAATTTCCACGTGACCCAGCACTCCGCCTGCGGCTCCGTGCTGGGCTAAGCTGTTCCGCGCCTGCGGCGCTCGATTCTCGACTCTCGTCATCAGTTCCGACCGCGAAAATCAGTTCCGATATCCACTGGCCGGTACTACCTTCATCCGGCGAACCTGGCTCGCAGGTACTTCAAGCCGCTGCGAATGCGGGTCTTGATTGTACCCAAAGGCTGGCCGGTTTTCTCAGCAATTTCCGTATGGGTCAAGCCCTGAAAGAATGCTAACTCCAAAAGAGCTCGCTGGTCGGGATTCATCTCGGCCAACACGCCTCGCACCTTCTCGACCACCAGTGCGCGCTCGGTTTCGTCGCGCAGATCGGGGCCGCCGGCAATCACGCAATCTTCAATATCGGTCTCCGGACGCCGTTTGCGCAGCCGGTCGATGGAGCGATGCCGCGCGATCACGGCCAACCAGGCTGCCAGGTTGCCCCGGCTGGCGTCGAAGGCGTCCGGATTGCGCCACAGCTGCAGGAAGACGTCCTGCAAAATGTCCTCCGCCGCAGCCGTGTCCTGCAACACTCGCAGCGCAACCGCGTAGACGATCCTGGAATAGCGGTCGTACAGCTCGGACATGGCCTGCTGGTCGCCGGCGCGAATGCGCGCCACCAGCCGCATCTCATCGCCGGCATCGCCGCGGTTTACCGGGCTGGTTTCCATCGGCTCCATTGGTAGTACGGGTTTGCGGCAATCCGCAGATTGCGACCGAGGTATTTTACAGGTTCGTGCGACGGGAGATTCCAGCGCGACGCGAAATCCGGCGAAGGAGCCGGCCCGTATCTCACATAGGAGGAAGGGGGAGAGGCGGGAGTGGTTGACCAGCCGTTTCCAGCTAACCCTCCCGCCGCGCTCGCATCTCGCGCAGCATCTCCTCACGAACGCTTTCCGGCAGCGCCACGCGGATAGCCGGAAAGATCACTTCCTCCTCCATCTGCAAGTGAGCGCGAAAGACGTCGTCGAGGGCTCGGGTGATGGAACACATCTCAGCGGCAACCTGGGGAAGAATTCCGGGATTGCTTTTCACCAAAACCAGCAGCGGCAACAGACGCTCAAGCAACTCATCGATGGCCTGATGCTGATCGTGCATGGCGGCGAGCGCGTGGCTCATCTTTTCATCCGCGAAGACAGCGAGCCGGGGCCGCAGCGTGTCTTCCTCGTCGGCCTCATGCAAAGGCAGTGAGACGGTGTAATAGCGATGAATGCGCGCTGCCGTCTGACCGATGTCATCGGGGGTTGCGCCCTGCGCGTGCGCCAATTTCACAGCGGCACCGGTGAAGTGGCGGATGCGGTCATGACAGCCGCTCAGCAGATCAACCGCGTCCTCGGTTTTGGACTGGGGAGTTGCGAGGGGAGAAATCTGGTTCAGCATGTAACACTATTATCGCGCAGATTCAGGGGCCAGGGGCTATGGATCAGGGATTAGCGCCTGCGTTGGGCACAAGAGTGGGAGCGCAATTGCTCATCGAATAAAATCGAGGCGGATCTTAGGGACAACCGTTCTCAGGGACAGCCGAATGCGCTTCTTAACGGTCGCTCTGGCGATCTCGCTTGTTTTTCTATCCGTGACGGCACGTGCGCAGAACACTGCTGCGCAACCGGATTCTTCCTCTACCATCGCAGCCGCGTCCGGAGCGGCTGACGATCCCGCCTTCGCTGGGTTTCCACCTGTGACCCAAGGCATGAAGCCACCGAAGGCTACCTCGGCTCCCGATCCTAAATTCCCTGACCTGCCCGCCGATGCCGAACCGCGCGGAACTGTCGTGCTGTTGATCGGCGTCAGTGGGAAGGGGCACGTGGAAGTGGTCCGCGTGCTGCGCAGCGATGAGGCAGCGTTCGAGAAGAGCGCAGTCACGACGGTGAGGAAGTGGAAATTCAAGCCGGCGGAAAAAGATGGGCATCCTGTGCCGGTGCAAGTGACGGTGGAGATGAAGTTTCAAAGGTAGGGAGTTCAGTACAGTTTGAAGTTAACTTGGACGTTGATCATTACTGGCAAAGGCACGCCGTCTTTGGTCGCCGGGGCGAACCTCCAGTGACGAACGGCCTCAGCCGCAAG
>JASHXK010000342.1 GCA_030043575.1 Terriglobales bacterium | reverse complement strand
CGTTCCTTCGCGCCCGAGTTCGCGCCCTTCACGACCTGCCACAGCAGCACGCCGGAAAGCACAATCACGAGCCAAAACACGACCGTTTTGACCGTTGAATTCACCGATTACTCCTGTTGAAAGGGGCAGACACGACTGGGGTGCCTGTAAAGTTAGATGCGCCCCTCACCTGCCGGATTTACAAATTCCGGCCCACCCCCGATTGTAACTCGCCGCTAACCGAATCGGGACAATAGACTTGTACAAAAATAAGGCGGGCGAAGTTCCAGCCGGATTTGGCACGTGCCTCTTCAACTCTATTGACGCGTCAGAGAGCCAGTCGTAAGACCTCCTTGCGTAGAGAATTATCGTGCTGCTTCAAATCGTCGTGGATCATTGTCATCCCGAGCGAAGCAAGGCGCAGGCCGAGCGGAGTCGAAGGATCTGCGGTTTCGCGAACAGGAACCATCCACGTCGAGCGTCACACAAACGGTTGGCGGAGGAAATACTTTGGCAAATTCCACCAGGTGTTCGACGCAACCTCCAACTCCCTTCCCTCTTTCCAAATCTTGAGCCGACGTACAACAAAAATTTCTTCAGTCTTGATTCGACGGACTTTACACAAAAACGGCCTCCTAAAGTATTCAATCCAGATACTTTAAGTCTGAAATGTTTGACTATTAAACCACTTAAGCCAGCGGCGGAACGGCTCCGACCACCCAGCCGCCGCATCCGAATCCCAACTCCATCGCCGCGCCAAGCGCCTCAGCCGCTTGGTTTGTTCGTGATGATGCCGGCAGTAGCCGCGCCTCTTCATCGCGATCCCGCGACACGGCGTTCCATTCGGTTTGTTGTACTGACAAAGCTTGACGTGTCGCATACGCCGTTCTTCAAACCACTCCTGTGTCCTCCGAGCCGGGTGCCCCAGGTCTGGCGCTTTTCCAGACCTGGGACAATATCGCTTCAAGCGGGCACCCCACTCGAGCCGTTCTTGCTGGGGTGGGAGACAAACGACATCGAAGCGTCCGGCGCAAACGCCCTCGCACTTCACTTGCCTCTCAACGATATCGCTCTGTCAACGGGAGAATCTGTGACACCTACAACGATCGGGGCATTACGAAAGTACATGTCCCAAAGTGCCATGGCAGGGTTTTGCTTTGATACTGCCGTTAGTAAGCGGCCACATGCAGGTCACTTGTGATAGGCGAATGTTAAGCCAACTGTGGGCCGCACCAGCTCAGTGCCAGAGTTGCGTCTCAATTATGGCGTGATCTCCCAGACCGTGCCAGCTCCATTGGCGCCGCCGCTACCTGCCGTGCCATAGATATTTCCTGCCGCGTCGAGGATTACGCTACCGCTGGGGAACTCTCCATTGCTGCCATCGAAGCTGGCTGAGCTGTAGATCCAGCCGCCATTCAAAAGCATCAGCTTGAAAACCTCGCCCTCGTTGTTCAAGCCAGTCTCGCTCGACGTGCCGTAAACGTTGCCGGCTGCGTCCAGCGTGGGGCTGTCGGAGGGTCCGTAGGATCCTGAACCACCCGAAAAGGTGTGCAGCACGTTAAACGTCCAACTGCCATTGGATGGCGTCAGCTCAAAGACCCCGCCCGGAAATCCGGCGCCTTCACAACCCGAGGCGCCAAACAAGTCGCCTTGCCCATCCATGACTACGCCGCTACACGTGTTCGTATGCGGGAAGGCAATGAGGGACAGGACAACTTCGTTCCAGCCCGAGCCGGAGGGCGACAGCTCATAAACCACTCCGGCGTCTTCTCCGAAGGTGCCACCCTTGGAGGTTGTGCCGTAGAGATTACCGGAGCGGTCGAAGATCAGGCCGCTTTGAGGATACACTCCCCCTTCAACCATGAAGTTCCAGAGAACACTCTCCGTCCAGCTGCCATTGGAAGGCATGAGTTCGAAAACCACGCCATACCCGCCGGACCCGCCGAGCAACGTTGTGCCATAGATGTTGCCGGCCTGATCGAAGACCGGATTGCCATAGACCGGATTTCCCCCGTCGTCGCCGCCGCTAAACGAGTAGAGCACCGTTTCTTCCCAGGGACAGATCACCGAGTGGCAGGCTTCCGGCGAGGGCTGCAGGCGAAAAACGGTGCCCTGGCCGTACTGTCCGCCGTTGTAGGTTGTGCCGTAGAGGCTTCCGTCGGGCCCAAAGACAACGCCACTAAACGGATTTGCGCCGTCGACGCCGTGAAAGCTGTACAGCGGGGTCAAGATCCAGACTGATCCGGCGCGTGACAGGCGGAAGACCACCCCGGCATTGCTCGGCCCACCACCGTAGGCCGTGCTGTAAAGGTTTCCCGCCGCATCCATGGTCAACCCGGCCGCGGGATATCCTCCGTCTGCGCCGCCCGTAAAGTTGTGCAGCACTGTGATGGTCTGCGCCTGGACTATGTTGGAGAGAACGGCAAGGGAAAACATCAGGCAGAAGCAAAGGGCGATCCGGCGAGTGGTTCGGCGCATGGCAAGCTCCTCATTCTTAGCGAACAGGCTCCAAAACGCGCGCGCAGCATCATAACTCGAATCGCCTGAATGGATTATTCAAAAACGGTCGAAGATCGTACTTCATTCTTGTGAGTGACTGCCGTTGGCGTTATCAGGCCTTGTCGTAACCGGTCCGTGCCGTGCGATGAGCTGACTGCAGCGAGACCGCTAGCATGCTCCGATCCTCCTTGACGAACCGGCGGCCAAAAGCATAGATTTCAAGCCCGCGAGGAGAAGCCTATGCCACGCTACATGACACTGGTTCGCTGGACCCAGCAAGGGGTTGTGAAGATCAAGGAAAGCACGTCGCGACTTGACACCGCCAGGAAAGCCGCCGAAGCTGCTGGCGGCAAGATCCACGACTGGTACTTGCTGATGGGGAAGTATGACGGGATGTTCATCTCGGAGTTCCCGGATGATGAGACGGTGGCGCGCTTCATGCTTTCCGTGGGAGCGCAGGGCAACGTCACCACCCTGACGATGAAAGCCTTTACCGAGGCTGACTATCGCAAGATCATCGCTTCGATACCCTGAAGCGGCGATTACATCCTTCAATTCCAAAACAACGACGCGCAATGATTCACCGGGCGGCAGCTAAGGCTTGTTAGCGAGACTCTGATTAACTGCCGTCTTTGCAAGGGACGGCCTTCAGGCCGTCCGTAACTGCCGCGGAATCATTGCGGCTTCAGCCGCTGCGGGACTTCGCGTTTACTTAGTCAGTGTCGCTTTGCTATCAACGCTAGTTCTCCTTAACCATCCGACCCTAGCGTATGTGCGTCCCAATCCAGCTGTATTGCCAGCCCACCTGGAAATTCTGATAGTTGCCGCCAAAGCGCACATAGGTACCATCGCTATAAGAAAACTTGAACGACTGGTGTCTGCTTATCGGCAACGCGAAAGTCCCGCCTATGCGTGAGCTGGTTTGCTCGGTCTTGACGTTCTGGATGCCGCTCAGCGAGGTGATGCCACCCCACCAGAAATTGCCGTCCAGCGAAGCCCAGGGCTTAAGCTTCTTCGTGTCGTGCTTCTTGCTCAGGTCATAACTGAGATGACCCTCGAAGCTGCCGATGGGCTCCTGGGTTTGCGGGCTCGGCCGCGGGATACTGTAGTAGTCCGGGTTGGTGGTATAGAGCCACACTCCGCCGTAGGCATCGAGAATCCAGTTGCCCCAGCGCTGCGAATAACCCACCTCCGGTTTGAAGGCCCAGCGATTGATGCCCCAGTTCACCAGCTTAGTGGGATCGTATTGTCCCGTGGGCGCAATGAATTTCAGGCTGGCGCCCACGATCACCTTTTGCTTCCATTTGGCGAACTCTTTCGCTTGCATCGCGGGGCCACCGATCAGGTTTACCGCCAACCGCGCGGAAAGATCCAGCAAGCCCGAACGGTAGACGGATTTTTGCTGCCCGAATGCGATGCCTGAGAAGGTTCCCACGCCATAGGGCAGGCCGGCCGTGATATTGGCCGAGCGCCCAAAGAAATTAAACGAATGGTACAAACTGAAGACCGGAACGCTGTAGGTTCCCTGTGCGTTCTTGATGGGAACAGCGCCATTAAAGTCGACACCGCCATCATAGAAGCCATAGGTTAGATTGACGGCGTTGGAATTCACCGGCG
>JASHXK010000341.1 GCA_030043575.1 Terriglobales bacterium | reverse complement strand
TTTGTGCCGCCAGGACTGCGAGGGTGGTAAGCAGAATTCCCGCGAGCCGCCGCATAAGCTCTCCTTCGAAGCCAAACTTACACGGCCACATTACCGCGGAAGCGGTCTTAGCGGGCAACAAACCCCTCCTGAATCAAGCTGTCATTCCCCTATTGGGCTACCGAGGCCAGCTCCCTCGCCGGGAAGAAATTCCACGGATCGATAACAATCTTCTCTGCTGGAATCTCCAGCTCGCGATAAACCGCGTGCGGCGCGCCGACAATGACGATATCGGCTTTGCGAATTGCCATCTCGAGCGGCACCAGATTGCTGTCGGGCACGTAGGGATCGGTACACAACACTTCGAGCGCTTCCACTTCCAGCAGCTTCTTCAACTTGTAGGAAAGGCTGTCGCGCTTGTCGTCGGACTCGGCTTTAAATCCCATACCCAGGATCGCCACGCGCTTGTTCGCCAGATCATGTGGGCGCAGCTGCTCGACCAGGAACATCGGCAGGCCTTCGTTGATCAGCATGGCTGCGTGGCCGAGGAAGAAGTTATTCTGCGAGAACGCCGCGAGTTGCAGCGTGTCCTTCAGCAAACATGGGCCGGCGGCAAATCCCGCCTTGGCGAAGCTGCGCATGCGCGGATAGTCGCGCGTGACCGCGTCGTGAATACGATAAAAATCCAGACCCCGGCTTTGCGCCAGCATGTAGAACTGGTTCGAAATAGCGAAATTGGCATAACGCCAGGCGTTGGTGAAGAGCTTGGCCAGCTCGGCTTCGGGCGGCGTGAGTTCGATCAGCGATGGCGCGATCAGTCCGAACAGGCGGCTGGCAGCGGCCGTAGCGTCGGGTTCGAATCCCGAGACGATCTGCGGTAGCTTGATGAGTTCCTCTACTGCATTGCCTTCGGCGATGCGTTCCGGACAAAACGCCAGCAGGATGCGGCGATTCAGCTTGCGCAGGCGCTCGTAGACCAGCTTGGTGACGCCGGGATAGACGGTACTGCGGAGAACCAGCAACGCGCCATCTTGCATGTGATCGAGCAGCGCGTCGATGCTGCGATAGACATCCCCGACCGTGGGATTGAGATGACGATCGACCGGCGTGCCGACCACGGTGATGACGGTGTCGGCAGAATTGATGCACTGTGGATCGAGCGTCGCCTTCAACGACTTGCCGGCCACTTCGCGCAACAGCTCGTCCGCGCCGCGCTCCATAAACGGCATGGTGCCGGAGTTGACCAGATCAACTTTGACCGGATCGATGTCGAGCAGGTCGACCTGCAGTCCAGCTTTGCTGGCCAGAACGATACCCAGGGGCAAACCCACGTGGCCGCAGCCGCCCACGATGCTGATTCGCTGTAGTGATTTCATTGCCTACTATTCTACTGGGGTTGTTCTTTCTACGTCGAGACTATCTCTGTTGGTGACTGCTTCAGGAAAGGTCGGACCTCCAAGAAGCGGCTGGGTTTAGATTGAGGACAGCAGCTAGTCAGTTGCGCCTAGCTTCGAGCTTTCCTGGATGTACCGGCGCCCCTCGCAAACTCGTCCTCCAGTCTCTGCTGTAGCATTTGGAAATAGCCGCTCAGTTTTGTGACCCTTCCCCTGGATCTCGGAATCGCCGACAGCATTTGATCCAGCACGCTGAGCAAGCCAGTGCTCACATCAAGTCCGCGGCCGCTCGCTTGGATGCCCTCCGCTAAGGCGCGCTGGTCATAGTTCGTGGGATGCCGCCCTTGGAGGCATTCCAGCATCACGACGCCGAGGGAAAATATGTCGGAAGCGCAGGTCAACCGCTCCCCTCTGGCCTGCTCCGGAGAAAAGTAGCCTACGGTTCCCCACGGCCTGATTTGCTCCGGGGCAAAATGATCTACGGGTCTAAGAGGTCTCGGCGCGCTGTCCTCCTCGAAACACCGCAGAATGCCAAGGTCGATGAGAACGGCCTCTCCAGTGTCCCTCAGCATGATGTTCGACGGTTTGATGTCGCCATGAACAATGCGTCGTGACCATAGTGCCGCAATGGCCGCAGAGATATCGCGCCCGATCGGCAGCACTTCGGATTCCAACAGCCGTCCGCCGATTTTCAGCCGCTGCTTCAGCGATAGCCCCTCGATGAATTCGTAAGCGATGTACCGTGTGTGTCGGAGAGCCACATCACAGTACCCATGTTCAATCAGCCGAGCCAGAGACGGATGCAAGAGGCTCTCCATTGCGGTGATCTCGCGCTGCACCCGCCTGGCCTGACCGGGATAGAAGTGCAACTTCAGGGCCACAACATCATTCGTAGCGGTATGATCCGGCCGACGGTTTCTGGTCGCTCTGAAAACTACTCCCTGACCGCCGACGGCAATCTCGGGCCCAATGCTGTACCGGCCACCCAGGGCAGCTTCTATCTGTGCAGGCTCGAACGGGTGGGAAGTCATACGATCTAGGTAAAGTACACCCGCGACCGGGAAGGTGAGAAGGCCCGCAGCAGTCACCGAAGCGCGGATTTCATTGATACTATTACTCTAGCTATTTTTGAGACATCTATGACAACTTGCGTTCAGGTAGTTCCTTCCTCCCAACAACAAACCTTGGCCTACGATCCGCTGCTCGACGACATTGGATACATGACCTGCATGACCCTGGTGCTGCTGGGCAATTACGCACAGACCGGGCATCTGGGCGGACCGCTCGCCTACACCCCGTACAATGTTGCGGCACATTTGGCCGGCCCTGAAAACGGCGGACTCCGTTACGATTACCGCCGGCCCAAGCATCCTTACTGCGACAAATTCATGCTCGCGGCGGGCCACTCTGTCCCCACCCTCTACGCGCTGTGGATGATCCTGGGTCAGGCGCTGTATCGCAAGTATCGGCAGACGGGCGATCCCCGTTATCACGTCGACCCGCAGGTGGCGATGCTGCCGATCGATGCGTTGGGATTCCGGCGCGGCGCGGGTGCGCTGAAGACCCTGCTGCGGGAAACGGATCTGGAAGACCATCCGCTGTTCGCGCAAGCCAAAGGCCGTGGCATCCGTGCGCTCGCGGGACATGCCGAAAGCACCGACTTGACCAACGACGTGAATGGCGGCCCCTCGGGCATCGGCATCGCGACGGCCGCGGGCAAGGCAGCGTTCTGGGATATCGCGGGCGCACCTGAGTCGCCAAAGGT
>JASHXK010000340.1 GCA_030043575.1 Terriglobales bacterium | reverse complement strand
CGTAGCGCCTCCGGGATGATCACGCTACCATCGGCCTGCTGATAGTTTTCCACGATCGCGACCCACGTCCTCCCGATCGCCAGTCCGCTGCCATTCAGCGTGTGCACCAACTCGGTCTTCTTGCCACCCTCCGGACGATAGCGAATATTGGCCCGCCGCGCCTGATAGTCCAAAAAGTTCGAGCACGACGAAATCTCGCGGAATAGCTGCTGGCCAGGCAGCCACACTTCCAGGTCGTACGTCTTCGCCGAAGCCGCGCCCAAGTCCGCCGTGGACAGTGCCATTACGCGATAGTGCAGTCCGAGCTTTTGCAACACTTCTTCTGCATCGTGCGTAAGCTTCTCGTGCTCTTCCCACGATTGCTCTGGCTTGGTGAACTTCACCAGCTCGACTTTCTGGAATTGATGCTGGCGAATGATGCCGCGCACATCCTTTCCATACGATCCGGCTTCGCTGCGAAAGCATGGCGTATACGCGGTCAGCAAGATCGGCAGCCGCGCGCCGTCGAGAGTCTCGTCGCGATAGAGATTGGTCACAGGAACTTCGGCGGTCGGAATCAAGTACAGGTTCTTGTCGCCGTGCGGCACCTTGAACGAATCGCCCTCGAACTTCGGCAACTGCCCCGTGCCGTACATTGAGTCGGCATTGACCATGAACGGTGGCAGCACTTCGATATAGCCGTGCTGGCGCGTGTGCAGGTCGAGCATGAAGTTCATCAGCGCGCGCTCTAGCTTGGCTCCGAGATCCCAGTACACCGCGAAACGCGCGCCCGTGAGCTTCGCGGCGCGCTCCAGATCAAGCACACCTAGCTCCTCGCCCAGCTCCCAATGCGGCCTGGGCGTGAAGTCAAACTGTGGCGGCGTGCCCCAGCGCCGCACCTCGACGTTGTCGGCTTCGCTGGTACCGATGGGGACGCTGTCGTCGGGAAGATTGGGAATGCCGACGAGGATATTGCGCAGCCGCGCGTCCGCCTCTTCTGCGACTTTCTCGGCTTCCGCGATCTTCTCGCGCAGCTCTTTGGTCTCATTGATCAGCGCAGTGGCGTCCTGTTTTCCTTTCTTGAGCCGCGCGATTTCCTCCGTTGCCTTATTGCGCTGGGCTTTGAGGGTTTCAGCTTTGGTGATCGCCAAGCGCCGATCGAGATCGATCGCATAGAAATCTCCGAGGACAGTGTCGGGATTCATCCCACGCTGACGGATTTTTTCTTTAACAAGATCCTGATGATCACGAACGAAAGCGAGATCGAGCATAGGAAATCAGAGTAATTGAAGATGGCGCGCATCACCAAACCAAGACAGGATTGTATTCACCACGGAGGTACGGAGGACACGGAGTTCCTTGAGTAGGAGCCTCACCAGAGGATCCAAACGAAACCCTGGCAAGAAGATTGTCATCACGACGATGCCTCCAGGCCGAGGAGGGATCTGCTTCCTGCCCGCGCGGATCAAAAAGCAGATCCCTCGCGTCGCTCATGATGACAACCTTCCGTTAGGACTCCTTAGCCTGAAAACAAGAAAACTTCGTATCCCCCTGCTTTCGTGGTGAACACGCTTTACCGCACCGATTCGAAATCCTGCTGCTTCCGCTCCAGTTGCTTATGCCAGTCGGCTGCGGCTTTCACAAATGCGCGAAACATCGCGCCCGAAGCCGGTTCGCTGTCGCAGGTGCGCTCGGGATGCCACTGCACGCCCAACACAAAATGATCGGGCGAGGTGCCCTCGACCGCCTCTTTCACGCTATCGTCTGGGCACCACGCCGCCAGACGCAATCCGTCGCCGAGCACCTCCGGCGCCTGGTGATGACTGGAGTTCACGAGAATGACCAAATCGTCTGTTGCGTGACCGGGGTTTCCGGTGCGCCCGGTCTCGACGCGATAGAGTTGGGGCAGCGCTCCGGCCTCGCGCAGGATCGCCGCCAGCTTCGATTCCGGATCGACGGCCACGCGATGTGCCTGCGCCACGTTGCGTCCAGCTTTGTGATTAACGCCCTTGGGCAAAGCCTGATCCAGCGTGCCCGTCCGCCAGACGTTCAGCGATTGCAGTCCGTAACAGATGCCAAAGACCGGCTTGCGCATGTTGTAGGCATCCTGCAGAAGCAGCTCGTCCGTGTTGTCGCGGAAAGCGTCGGCCGGCGCGGTGTCTGGATGGCGAGCCGCACCATATTTTTCCGGATCCACATCAGCCGGGCTTCCCGGCAGCAGCACACCGTCGCAGCGCTTTATTGCCTGCGCGATCTCCGAGGGCGTGGCGTTGACGTCGATGAGCAGCGGCTCACCTCCCGCCTGGCGCACCGCGTCTTCATACTGGGGCAGGGAAAGCCTGCAGTAGAGCGGCCGCGTCGAGTGCGGTACCGGAATGGCGATACAGGGCTTCATGGAGCCGGGCTGCAGTTCCTATCGTTTAAGTTTACAGGTATGGCGCTGGCTGAAGGCTGTCAGCGCGGCGTTATGAGCTCCGGCTCCGGCGTCAGTTGCAGCTGCCGCTGGAAGGCTTGCCGGGTCAGCAGATAAACCGCCAGCTGAATCACTGCCGCTCCAAAGGTGTCGAGCACTACATCCTGCCAGCGTCCGGTGCGCGACGGAATGAACGTTTGATGAATCTCGTCGTACGCCGCCGTCACGATGGTGAACAGCATCGCGATCATTACCCACTCGCCGCGCCACCAATCGTGCAGATAAATCCCCCACGGCCGGTGCAGCAGCGGACGCAGGCGATCGCGATTGGTATTGCGCAGCGCCAGGAAGACCAGCGCGCTCAGAATTCCGTAGCCGAGGAAATGTCCGGTCTTGCGAAAAATCGCGTTCAGCAGCTCAACGAACTCGTGCCGAACGTGAGGCGCGATGAAGGATATTACTTTGTAGAGGACGAAAGAAGTGTTGTGCGAAGAAGCCATGTCGGTGGATTCCATCCGGATGACCCCCAGCCAGACGATGACCATCCACCAATTGCGGACCAGAGTACGAAACGACGGCGTGAGCAAAGTGCAAACCTGCTTCCAACTGCTCTTCTTTTTTTGCGACGCCCGGAGTCGGCAGGGTAAATCTGCACGTTTGTGTCAGGGCACGACTTCAGTCGTGCCGTTTCAAGCCAAAGAGGCTCGGGCTTCAGCCCCTGACAAACCGACATCCCGCAGGGGCTAAAGCCCGCATCAATGGTCCTATCGTCCGGCACGACTAAAAGTCGTGCCGTGACACAACCCAACGCGACTCGCGAGATGTCGCTCCAGTAAAGCGAAAAGCCGAGAGCTAAGTGCCAGCTGGCGAAGAGCGACAGGCGAATAGCGGTTTCCCTACTCCGCCCGATAATTCGGCGCCTCGCGCGTGATCATCACGTCGTGAACGTGGCTTTCGCGCAAACCGGCGCCGCTGATGCGCACGAAGCGCGCCTTCTGCTGCAGCTCTTCAATCGTCGCGCAGCCCACGTAACCCATGCCGCTCTTCACACCGCCAACGAGCTGATACACGATCATCCCCACCGTCCCGCGATACGGCACGCGTCCCTCAATGCCTTCCGGCACCAGCTTCGCCAGCCGATTACTATCGCTACCATTCTCCGCCAGCACCGGCACGGACGAGTCGTCAGAATCGCGATCGGAGTTCTGGAAGTATCGCTCGCTGGAGCCTTGCGCCATCGCCGCCAGCGATCCCATGCCGCGATACGCCTTGAACGATCGCCCCTGATACAGAATCGTCTCGCCCGGGCTTTCTTCGGTTCCGGCCAGCAGCGAGCCGACCATTACGCAATCCGCACCAGCCGCAATTGCCTTCGTGATGTCGCCCGAATACTTGATACCGCCGTCGGCGATCACCGATACATCGCTGTCGCGAACCGCGCGCGCAGCCTCGGCAATCGCGGTAATCTGGGGCACGCCCGCACCGGTAACGACTCGTGTCGTGCAAATCGATCCCGGCCCGATGCCGACCTTGATCCCGTCCGCTCCCGCCCGCGCCAGCTCGCACGCGCCGTCGAATGTCCCGACGTTCCCAGCGATGAGATCAACCTGCGGTAACGTCGCTTTCACTTTCTTGATCGCCTCGATCACCCGCGTCGAGTGCCCATGCGCGCTGTCGATCGCCAGCAAATCGGCCTTTGCTCGTACCAGTTCCTGCGCACGCTCTAGAAAGTCTCCTGTGGCACCAATCGCTGCGCCCACGCGCAAGCGGCCGTGATCATCCTTCGCGGCCGTGGGATACTTCAGCCGTTTCTGGATGTCCTTCACGGTGATCAGGCCTTTGAGGTTGTAGTGGTCGTCGACCACCAGCAGCTTTTCGATGCGGTGCTGATGCAGCAACTTTTTCGCTTCGTTCTGGCTCACGCCTTCACGCACGGTGATGAGCTGATCCTTCGTCATCAGCTCGGACACTTTCTGCCGCGGATCGGTGGCAAAGCGAACGTCACGGTTGGTCAGGATGCCGACCAGCTTGCCGGCTTTACCGTTTCCACCACCCTCGACGACCGGCACGCCGGAGATGTGGTTCTCCTTCATCAGCTCGAGCGCGTCGACGAGCGGCGCGTCGGGCTCGATGGTAAGCGGGTTCACCACCATGCCG